>WOZS01000020.1:3777-27966 GCA_011620135.1 Gammaproteobacteria bacterium | reverse complement strand
AACATCACGCCGATCTTCATGCGGATCTGGTTGATAAAGATGACCATGCTCTGGGTACGGCTGATGTTGGCTGTCAACTTGCGCAATGCCTGCGACATCAGTCTGGCCTGCAGACCCACATGGGTATCACCCATATCGCCTTCGATCTCGGCCTTTGGGGTCAAGGCAGCCACGGAATCCACCACCACCACATCCACCGCGCCTGAACGCACCAGCATGTCGGTGATCTCCAGGGCCTGTTCCCCGGTATCCGGCTGCGAGACCAGCAGGTCGGCTACCTGCACCCCAAGGCGTTCTGCATAGACGGGATCCATGGCGTGCTCGGCATCCACGAACGCCGCGGTACCACCCAGTTTCTGGGCCTGAGCCACCACCTGCAACGCCAGCGTGGTCTTGCCCGAGGACTCGGGACCAAAGATTTCCACTACCCGGCCGCGAGGCAAGCCGCCAATCCCCAAGGCGGCATCCAGGGCCAGCGATCCTGTCGGGATAACGGAGATGTCACGCACGGCATGGGAATCGCCCAGCCGCATGATGGAACCCTTGCCATACAGTCGTTCAATCTGACCCAGCGCCGCACCCAGCGCTCGTCCCTTTTCTTCTTCCATGTTGGAATACTCCTTGCCGAACCCCATTGCTGTTGGATGCATGCGCAACCTATTCTGTCAGGCGGCGCCTCAAACCATCGACCAGGGCTCCTGCTGACCTCAGCCGAACCGTCTGTCGGTCGCCTGAAAAATGATGACATGCCGCCTCGCCGGCCCTCGTCCGGTTCTGCCATGCCAGCCAAACCGTTCCCACAGGCGTGCTGGCACTGCCCCCAGCGGGGCCTGCCAAGCCCGTCACCGCAGCCGCCCAGCTGGCCTTGGTCATTTCCAGCACACCACCTACCATGGCCAGCGCCACCTCCTTGCTGACAGCGCCATGCTGTTGCAGCATGACATGGGGGACATGCAACAGCTGTTCCTTGGCTTCATTGCGGTAGGTAACCAATGCCCCCTCGAACCATGCCGTGGCACCAGACAGCTCGGTCAATACAGCCGATACCAGGCCGCCGGTACAGGATTCCGCCAGGGCCAGCGTGACCTTCCGGTCAACAAGCTCGGCGGCAAGTGCCTGGCTCGACGCCAGCAATGCCTTGTGGAGCGCCACATGCTCCTGGGACCATCCTTCCCCTTCTTCCACTGGCCGCTTCACCTTCATGAATGGAACCAACGAAGTCATCAAGACAAGCTAAAATAGTTTAGACTAGTCGCGATGCAAGAAACAGGCGCAGGGCAAAGACCAGAGGTGTGGCAAGAATGTCCGCTGGACCACCCAGGCAGGATGCAAGGGTATCACTGGAGGACTACCAATGACTACTGACCACCTTTGTAGCCGGACAAGCCTGGACAGATACGGGCAAGGAAATGGCTGAGAAGTCGCTCTTGGTGGGGGTGATCGGGGCTGCGGGGTATACAGGCCTCGAGCTTCTCAGGATAATTCATGGGCATCCTTATGTCAAGCTCCATGTCGCCACTTCCCGCAGCCACGCAGGACAGCCCATTGCAGACATTTTTCCTTCATTACGTGGCTTTGTCCAGAGTCATTTTGAGCCTGCGGAAAGCCCCAGGCTGAGGCAGTGTGACGTGCTTTTCATGGCCACAGAATCAGGGGTGGCCATGGACATGGCCCCAGAGCTGCTTGCCTCCGGCTGCCGCATCGTCGATCTGTCGGCGGATTTCAGGCTGCGCGAGGCGCGCATCTGGGAAAAATGGTACGGCAAGCCGCATGGCGCTGCGGATTTGCTGGCCGAGGCTGTCTATGGTCTTGCGGAATGGGCACGCGGACCATTGGTCAAGGCGCGGCTGGTGGCCAATCCGGGCTGTTATCCCACCTCGGTCCTGTTGGCCATGGCTCCTCTGGCCAGAGATGGTCTGTTGCAGGATGGCTTGGTCATCAATAGCCTTTCAGGCACCAGTGGCGGGGGAAGAACCCCCAGGACCGATATGATGTTTTCTGAAAATGCAGGCTCTGCACGCGCCTATGGCACCTCGGGTCATCGCCATCTTCCAGAGATAGAGCAAGGCGTGCGCTTTTTTGGCGCATCCCCTGCCATCAGCTTCCTGCCGCATCTCATCCCCGCCAGCCGCGGTATTTTCAGCACCATCCACCTTGGTCGAGGGGATGCAGCCCTGGTTCACGAGTCCCTCATGGGAGTCTATCACAATGAACCATTCATAGATGTCATGCCCATGGGGAGCCAGCCAGCCACCAATATGGTGTTGGGCAGCAATATGTGTCGCATTGCCGTTCACGCCACCCCCGGTGGTGCTGTGATCGTTTTGTCGGTCATCGACAATCTGCTCAAGGGCGCAGCGGGGCAGGCCGTGCAAAACATGAACATCATGTTTGGGCTTCAGGAGACCAGTGGGCTTGAAGCTGTGGCCCTCATGCCGTGACCCATGATGGTTGACCTGCATCCAAAAGGATAGAACCAGCTGATCATGTATGAATGAGGATTTTCCACAAACTGCCCGTCGTGCCATCCATGTCTCGCCCATGCCAGACGACAGGATGGCGAGACAAGCCAAGACCTCCCGTTGGCGGCGACTGCGTCTGGGGCTCATGCTGCTTGCTTGCCTGGGTTGCGGCTACGTGGTTGGGACGGGCTTCTCCATGAAACAGGCCCATAAACTTGAACTCCTGAAACAGAAAAATGCCCAGCGCACAGTGATCGTCCATCGCGTCCGCGACGAAAACGATGCCCTGCAGGAACAATTGGCCCGGGCACAAGTGAATATAGATATCCAAGAAGGTATGATCCACAGCCTGCGCTCTGCCAACGAGGCGCTCCAGAAACGCCTCGGAGTGGTGCAACGGGATCTTGCCTTTTACCAGCGATTGGCCATGCCCCAGGATGGACCTGGCATTCAGGTCCAGTCGTTCACCGTTGCCCAGACGGCGCAGGAAGGTCTTTTCCAGTACCGCCTGATCCTACTGAGCAATCATCCGAATGATGATCCTCATCGTGGCACACTCCATCTTGTGCTCTCAGGTCTCGGCAAGTCGGGGCAGCGCCTCTCCATGAACCTCGAGAATCTTGAGCCGCGGCACCGCAAACCCGTGAGATTCTCCTTCGTCTCCATGGCTGACATGACCGGCCAATGGCTCCTGCCCCCAGGCTTCCAGCCGGAAACCATCTCGGTCAAGGTCACAGAGCAAGGCAAGAAAACCATCGAACGGCGCTTTCGCTGGGGGGCGGCACTCCAGTGACTGAGAACGGCTCGGCCACTTTGCTGATCATCGGATCAGGCGGCCGTGAGCATGCCCTGGCCTGGCATCTGAGCCGCTCCGCGCATGTGGCGCGCCTCCTGGTGGCGCCAGGAAATCCGGGAACGGCGACACTTCCCAAGACAAGCAATGTCCCGCTTTCCATGGATGACAGTGAGGGCTTGCTGGCGCTTGCCTTGCAGATCCCGGTGGATCTGGTGATCATAGGCCCGGAAAAACCGCTGTGCGCCGGACTGGGTGATCGTTTCGTCCAGGCAGGTCTACCATGCCTGGGCCCTGGCGCTGCTGCAGCCAAGCTGGAAGGCTCCAAGGCATTTGCCAAACAGTTCATGGTCCGTCATGGGTTGCCCACCGCATCTTTTGGGGTCTTTACCAGCAGCCGTGAGGCCCGGGATTATATAGACGCAAACCCGGAAGCAAGGGTCGTCAAGGCAGATGGCCTTGCCGCCGGCAAGGGTGTGGTGGTGGCAGACGATGCCAAGCAGGCCAAAGAGGCTGTCTGCGACATGATTGAGTACAAGCGCTTCGGCAGCGCGGGCCAGCAGGTGGTGGTGGAACAACGCCTCTTCGGCCGCGAGGTCAGTCTGTTTGGATTGATCCATGGCACAGAGATGCTCTATCTTGGCAGTGCCCAGGATGCCAAGCGGCTTCATGATGGCGACCGCGGCCCCAACACGGGGGGCATGGGGGCTCTTTCACCCTCGCGGTACTCTACGGATGATGCCCTGGGGCGGCAGTTTTTTCAGAAAATGACAAGCGCCCTCCATCAGGAAGGGCTTTTCTACAGCGGTTTTTTGTACATTGGCCTGCTGATCGATGACCAGGACAGGCCCCATATCCTGGAGTTCAATTGCCGCCTGGGCGATCCTGAAGCCCAGGTACTGTTGCTGCGCATACAAACCGACCTTGCCGCCATACTGCTTGACCTTGTCCAGGGCGGCACCCTGCAGGGACACAGCATCTCCACAGAGGGTCATGCGGTGGGCGTGGTCCTGGCCGCAGCTGGCTATCCTGGGGAGCCGCGCATCGGTATGCCCATCACTGGCCTCGCCAATACCCAGAGCCATGGGGCGACTGTTTTTCATATGGGTACCCGGGGGCATGGCGACCGCCTTGAGGTAGCTGGTGGCCGGGTCTTGACCGTATGCGCCACAGGCACAAACCTGCAGGCGGCCAGGCAACGGGTCTATGCAGCCTTGGCCGAGATCCATTTTGATGGCATGCAGTGGCGCAATGATATAGGATGTTTTCGTGAGCCATGACTGATTCGAATACCTTATACATACCAGACACCATGCGTGCCATGGTATTTCATGGGCCAGGCCAGCCATTGCGCATGGAAGAGCTTCCGGTACCGGCGCCACAGCCGGGTCAGGTGGTGGTCAAGATATTGGCGTGCGGCGTCTGTCGCACCGATCTTCATGTCTTCGATGGCGAGCTGCCCCACCCAAAACTGCCACTGATCCTTGGTCATGAGGTGGTGGGCATGGTGGTGGCCCAGGGAAAGCGCCTGCATGATGAGCCTATACTGACCACGCCAAGCCTGGTGGGTATTCCCTGGTTGGCCTGGACCTGTAACACCTGCCCAGCTTGCCTGTGTGGTCAGGAAAATCTCTGCGTGAAAGCCCGCTTCACCGGTTACACGACAAATGGTGGATTCGCCGAGTTTGCGCTGGCCGATGCCCGCTATGTGCTCCCCCTGCCGCAGCCATGGGCTGGTCTCACGGAAGCCGCCAACATGGCCCCCTTGCTGTGCGCGGGGCTGATCGGCTATCGCAGCTATCGCTTGGCAGGGCTTGAACTGACAGCGGATCCACAACGATCATTAGGTGCCGAGCATCTTGGTCTCTATGGCTTTGGCGCTGCGGCACACATCCTGGCACAGTTGGCGAAAAGCGATCGGCGCAATGTGTATGCGTTCGTTCGGCCAAGGGATGAATCAGCCATGGCCTTTGCCAGGGCGCTGGGTGCTGTCTGGGCTGGCCCCTCTCACCAGCTGCCGCCACATCCGCTCGATGCAGCCTTGATCTTTGCCCCTTCCGGTGAGCTGGTACCCATGGCGCTCGCTGCTGTACGCCATGGCGGCATTGTGGTCTGCGGCGGCATCCACATGTCTGATATCCCTGGGTTTCCCTATGAGCTGCTCTGGCATGAAAAGACGCTGCGCTCCGTGGCCAACCTCACCAGGGAAGACGGCTTTTTGTTCGTCAAAAAACTGCAACATACCCCCGTGCAGACAAGCGTGCGGACCTATCCATTGGCACAGGCCAATCAAGCTCTTGACGAACTGCGGCACGGCGCATTCCATGGTGCGGCGGTGTTGCTGCCCTGAGCAGTACACTGGGCTGATGGCCGCGTGACCATCCCTTATGAATCTTTCAAAAAGCCCCTCACCCCGCTGTCTTGCATGGCATGATGGGCTCCCTGCTCATCGTGCCTGCCGGGCCCTTCGAGCATTCCCTCCCTTGCTTGCCGGGCAGCCGCAGGATCAGTCGCAACAGGACGACCCCAGGAGGCACCCTGGTCATCTGGCAGGGTCCAGGCTGCCACATGGAGCAGCTTGACACTCACGGGATCCTTCAGCAAGGTCATTTTTTCCTTGGCGCTCAAGGCATTTGGTCCTTTCGTCAAGGCTGTATGGCGCAGGGACGCAAAGCGCTGGACGGCCCTGGGGGTATCGGATGGCGGTTTGCGCAGCAAGGCGGCATGCAGCATGTTGGTATGGGGGTCAATCGTACAATGCACAAAGCCGTCACGCCGCCATAGCTCGGGAAGCTGAGCCTGATCCTGCAACAGGCGGGCTTGGTAGCTGTGCATGGCCACCAATTCCTGGGGAGGGTCCACCTCCTCGCGGATCACCAACAAACCCAAGGAGCACAGCCAACGGCCTATCTCAGCCGAACTGGTCCATACCGCCACGGGAATCGACAGGATCAGTCCGGCCAAGGTGGGCAGCAACCACCAGAAATAAAAAGGATCAAGACGGTAGGCTGCCGCAGCAAGGATCGTAGCCAAGACGGTGGCCACGCCAAAAAAACGCACCGCCTCACCCCACGTCAGGGCATTGTCATCTCTGCGTTGCCCCCCCCATGTGGTTTTCAATCCCAACAACCCCATCAGGACAAACTTGCTGTGAAAATACATGCGGATCGGGGCAAGAAGCACGGAAAGCAAGGTTTCCAGCACAGCGCTAGCCACAAGGCCCAGTATGTCGCGCGGGTTGTGGGAACCGCGCCACTGCTGGATGGCTGCAACGGCAACACCCAGCGCCTTGGGAAAAAGCAGCATGAACAATGACACGCTAAACAGCGATAGTGCCCATTCCGGATGATAGATGGGCCACTCCGGAAAGAGATGGCTGCTGCCCACAGGAAAATAGACTGGTTCTGAGAATTGCTCCACCAGAAGAGCAATAAAACCCAATATCAGAAAAAAGACCCAGAACAAGGCAGCGCCATAGGACATCACCCCATTGACAAACAAGGTTCTATGGACTGGATGAATACCATGGGTACCCATGATGCGCAAATGTTGCAGATTCCCCTGACACCAGCGCCGGTCGCGCTTGAGCTCATCAACAATGGTGGGAGGGGTTTCCTCATAGCTGCCTGACAGGTCAGGCAGCAGCCAAACCTCATAGCCCGCACGCCGCATCAGGGCTGCTTCCACGAAATCATGACTGAGGATGTCCCCAGAAAAAGGTCCTCTGCCCGGCAGGCGAGGCAAGGCACAATATTCCATGAATGGAGCGATGCGAATGATGGCGTTGTGTCCCCAGTAATTGCCGTCTCCCAGCAGCCAGCTGGCAAGGCCGCGGGCAAAGATCGGCCCATAGACGCGATTGGCATATTGCTGGAGACGCGCCAGCAGGGTGTCCTTATTGACAGCAGACGGAGCGGTCTGCAGGATGCCTGCCTGTGGATTGCTTTCCATGAGGGCAATCATGCTTTGTAGTGTCGTGCCCTGCATGATGCTGTCGGCATCAAGCACCACCATGTAGCGATACTGTTTTCCAAAGCGACGACAGAAATCGGCCACGTTACCGCTTTTTTTCTTCGTATTGACCCGCCTCTTGCGATAAAAGAGCCGCGGCATTCCCCCAAGCTCCCTGCGCAGTCTGACCCAGGCCCTTTCTTCCTCGATCCAGATGCTGGGTTGCGTGGTGTCACTCAGCACAAAAAAGTCGCACAAAGCCGCAGCGCCACTGTGACGCACAGACAGACAGGTAGCCCGCAGCCCCGCAAACACACGCACCACATCCTCATTGCAGATGGGCATGATGACCGCTGTCCTGGCTTCCATGGTAGAGAGACTGTCTGCTGGCGGCGCCAAAGGCAATGATCGATGGCCTGTGAGCAGGCTCCAAAAGCCAACCAGGGCCGTCCAGAAACCAAAGGAGATCCAGCAGAACAACAACCCAAAGACGGCCACCATGACAATCTGCAGCCAGCGCCCGCCCCAGGGTGGCAGGACCTGTCCCATGGCTTGGGCTGCAAAGACAGCAGGCAGAAGCACGGCAACAGCAAGGATGGCTCGCCGCCGCCAGGCCATGCCACGCCATTGTACCGCCCGTCCCAGTGGAACCTGCTTCATGAGCCGCGCGCTATATGATGCCGGGTTACCAATGTGGCGCCATATGCCCTGGTGATACCGGGGGCAGCACCTGGCAGGCCAACTCCTGGTCGGCTGCCACACCGGAAAGGGCTCTGGCCGCCTTCCAGATGCGCCTATCCAGCAGCCCATCCTCACTGCCACGCCCCATCAATGCGTCATAAGCCACAGTGAGCACCTCCTGCATGCACATGGTCGTGTCAGCAGCCGCATCGGTTCCCATTGTGCCGAGCGCCACAGCCATGGCCTGCTCTGTGAGGGTCTCGCGAATCTGTCGAGGCAAGCCTAAGGCCTCCAAGTACAGATGCAGCCGTTCGGCCACTTTTTCGGGCTCACCGCTTGTGTGCGATATTGACTCGGGACCTTGGATCAAGGCACATAACTCCAGGTTTCAGTCAGCACTTGGCTGCCGCGAGCAAGGAATGCCCTGATCTCCTTGATATCGCCATTGTTCTTGCGAGGCACGGAAAACTCCAGTTTCCAGGCATTGGTATTGGCATCATGGGCCACCTTCGCCCCAGCCACTGGCTCTCCAGAAGGCATGGCCCGCAGAACGATATCCACCGCCGCATCGGGTGCCAGCTTCTCCAGCTCGCCCCCTTGAAACATGACCAGGAAATGCTCCAGATCCCCATCCTGACGCACCAATGTGTTTGTTGTATGTGCCAGTTCAGCAGGGACCACTTCATCCTTGGTCCAGTCCAGCCGGTAGGACAGCACCAGAGGCTCACCGGGCTTGGGTTGCTGTTCAGGAACAAAATAGGCCACCACATTGTCATTTACATCGGCATCCGAGGGAATCTGCACCAGTTCCACATGCCCTTTGCCCCAATAGCCGTGAGGCGCTACCCAGACACTGGGGCGCTTCTGGTACTGAAACTCCTGATCCAGATAATGGTCATAGACCCTGTCCCGCTGCAGCAAGCCAAAGCCAACCGGATTGTCCGCCATGAAGGCATCGATGTTCAGGCGTTGCGGATTGCTCAGGGGCCGCCACAGCCATTCACCATGGCGGTAGGCAATCAAAAGCCCATCGGCATCATGAATCTCGGGCAGCATGCCCAGTGGACGCCGCTCAAGGGTATTCTCCCCATAGAGAAACATGCTGGTCAGAGGGGCAAGCCCCAGTTTGGTCACGC
Source organism: Gammaproteobacteria bacterium (assembly GCA_011620135.1). Taxonomy (GTDB): domain Bacteria; phylum Pseudomonadota; class Gammaproteobacteria; order WOZS01; family WOZS01; genus WOZS01. The sequence goes on along the minus strand of WOZS01000020.1, from coordinate 18,943 downwards.
CCTCGCGCAGAAAAAGACGCGCCTCCACATCCATGACAGTGCTCTTCCCCGGGGCAATCACGAATTGGTAGGCGCCGGTGATGCTGGGCCCGTTCAGCAGGGAGTACACCACCGCCTCCTTGTCATTGCTACCAGGCTGCACCAGGTAGTGGGAGATAAAATAAGGATATTCCTCCCCTGAGGGTAATGCTGTATTGATAGCCACCCCCCGGGCCGAGCTGCCCCACCATTGCTCCTGGCCAATGGCCCGGAAATAGCTGGCCCCCACGAAACTCGCTACCTCGTTGAGCGGTTCATGCTGGTAGAGCCCGTAAAAAAGTTTGAAACCCGCATAACCCAGATCCACCGGCACCTGATCAGCCAGTGCAGGAGAACCATATTCGAACCATTCCTTATGAAATGGTATGGGTTGGCTCCCCTTTTCATTGATCTCGAACAGACGCACCACCCGATCATAGTAAAGCCCTGGATGAAAGAGCTGCAGACGAAAACTCGATGGCTTGCCAGCCCATAGCGTTGCTTCCGGCTTGAAGCGGATGCCATACTGGTCGAAGGAGGACTGTTCTCGTGTGGGTGTCAGGCTCGAGCGCAGGGCATCCGGAATGCCTCTGTTGGGCTCGAATGGCTTTTCTGCCAGGGTTTTGGCTTGCCTGCTCACATCTTCCAAGGTGAGGGCCTGAGCGGCTGGCTGTCCCAGGCAGAGACACCAGGCCAGCAACCAACCCATGCCGATCGCCCAGCAAGACTTTCGTAACAGCATGTAACCTCCGCTTTGATCCTATTGACCCTTTCTGGCTGTGTTCTAAAGAGATACGCGTCTTACAGACCTGTCCCGCACCCTGAGCAATCCGGGATTTTCAGCCTACCAGATTAGGCTACCAGAGAAGAGCGGTCCGTACACCAAAGGCAGATGACTCAAAATCAAGAACCTGATCGCAGCCTAGGGCGCGGCTCGCTGCCCTCTGGCGCCTGATCTGGGGCAGCCGGATAGACCGCGGGCGGATAAGGCCACAATTCCGCCATGGACAGACTGCGCCCAGTCAGTTGGATATGGCATATATGTTCGCGACGAAACTCCCGGGCATGGCGCAGCCCACAGCTGTGGGCCAGCATGTCCAGCTCCTGGTTGATGTGCGTGGCGTAGTTGGCAACCCGCCGGGCCTTGTCCTCTTCAACCAGGCCGCGCTGGCGATGCCGATTATGCGTGGTCACGCCGGTAGGACAACGATCGGTATGGCAGCGCAACGATTGGATGCAGCCCAGGGCAAACATGAACCCCCGGGCTGACTGGGCGAAATCGGCCCCCATCGCAATGGCCCAGGCCACTCGTTCGCTGGTGACCAGTTTGCCTGAGGCAATGAGTCGGATGCGCTCCTTGAGGCCACTGACCATCAAGGCATTGACCGCCATGGGCAGGGCCCCCAACAGAGGCAGACCGACATAATCGGCCAGGGCTTCAGGCGCCGCTCCCGTGCCCCCGTCACCGCCATCGATGGTCATGAAATCTGGAGCGCTGGCCAGCCCGCGGCGGTGAATGGCCTCGGCAAGCTCAAAAAGAAAGTGGTCTTCGCTCAAGACCAGCTTGCACCCCACCGGCAGGCCACCTACATCGCGCACGCGATTGATCATGTCAAGCAATTCATCCACATTGGCAATGTCTTCATGCCGGTTGGGACTGATGGAGGATTGACCCTGGGGGATTCCCCGAATGGCGGCGATCTCGGCTGTGACCTTGGCTGCAGGCAGAATCCCTCCCTTGCCGGGCTTGGCACCCTGGGAAAGCTTGATCTCGAAGGCACGAACCGTTTGCGCCAGTTGCTTGATGCGCTGCGGATCCAGCTGACCTCGCTCGTCCCGAACGCCATACTTGGCTGTCCCGATCTGAAAAATGAGCTCAGCTCCGCCATGCAGATGATGGGGGGACAGACCACCTTCCCCGGTATTGAGCCATATCCCGGCCTGGGCTGCCCCCGATGAGAGAGCTCGTATCGCGGCTCCCGACAACGCCCCAAAGCTCATCGCCGAGATATTGAAAATATGGGCTGGCGCCATGGGCCTGGCGCAACCTGGCCCAATGACCATTGGCGGAGGTTTCTGTCGTTCCTCTTCCAATACCGCAAAAGGAGCATTGACCAGCACAATCGCTCCGGCGCGCTGCAGGTCATGCTGCGAGCCAAAACCCACCACATCCGGCAGCGCCTTGGCAGCCCGGTATACGCGGCTTCTGGTCATGCGGTTGAACGGCATTTCCTCCCGATCGTTGAGATACAGGTACTGACGCAGATACACACCCAGTTCTTCCAGCAGGTAACGCCCCCTGCCGATGAGCGGGAAATTGCGCAGAACCGTATGCCTGGGCTGGAAGTAATCGTACAGGGCCAAGCCCAGGGCGGCCACTATCAGCCCACCAAACACCATCCACAACAGCGCCATCTTGGTGATGGATCAGGCGATGGTAATCCACGAAGCCAGATAGACATCCTGGATGGCATGCAACAGAGCCACGCCTTCTTCCATGGGTCGCTGGAAGGCCTTGCGCCCCGAGATAAGCCCCATGCCACCGGCACGCTTGTTGATCACCGCAGTGCGCACCGCCTGGGCAATATCATTGCGCCCAGAAGCACCGCCCGAGTTGATCAGGCCACAGCGCCCCATATAGCAATTCACCACCTGGTATCTGGTCATATCGATGGGGTGATCGGAGGTCAGTTCCGCGTCTACCTTGGCATGGGTCTTGCCAAAGCCGATCGCCTTGTACCCGCCATTGCATTCGGGCTGCTTTTGTTTGACGATATCGGCCCCCATGGTGGCTGCCAGATGATTGGCCTGGCCAGTCAGATCGGAAGCCAGATGATAATCCACACCTTCTTTTACAAAGGCATTGTTGCGCAGGTAGGCCCACAGGATGGTGGCCAGCCCCTGTTCATGGGCATAGGAAAAGGCATGCTGTATCTCCACAATCTGTCGCCGGGATTCCTCCGAGCCGAAATAGACGGTGGCTCCCACCGCCACTGCCCCCATGTCCACCGCTTCATCCACAGAGGCAAACAGGGTCTGGTCGTAGGTGTTGGGATAGGAGAGCAGCTCATTGTGGTTGAGTTTGAGGATGAAGGGGATCTTATGGGCATAACGCCTGGCCACCATGCCCAGGACCCCCCGGGTGCTCGCCACGGCGTTGCACCCCCCTTCCAGGGCGAGATGCACGATGGCTTCTGGATCGAAATAGGCAGGTTCCGGCGCGAAGGAAGCCCCTGCCGAATGCTCGACCCCCTGGTCTACCGGCAGGATAGACAGGTAGCCGCTCCCTGCCAGCCGTCCATGGCTGCACAAAGCCTGAAGATTGCGCAGCACGGCAATGGGCCGGTCACTGGGCACGAAGACGCGGTCGATGTAATCCGGCCCGGGTAGTATCAGTTTCTCCCTGGACACGGTGCGACACTGATGGTTGAGCAGGCCGTCTGCCTCACCACCCAACAAAGCCTCGATATCGGTCATGATTGCTCCTCCATAGGGTTTTTCCATTGTAATGGATATAGCTTGCAAAGCACACGTTGTACTCAGCACCTCAGTGCGAGGAGAGTATCCTGGATAAAAATGCCCGTGTCCTTGGTTGCCTTGGGGCGTTGAACATGACCTCGGGGCTCCCGTGCTCCAGGATAACCCCCTTGTCCAGAAACACCACCTCATCGGCCACATTGCGCGCAAAACCCATCTCATGGGTCACTACGATCATGGTCATGCCACTGTGCGCCAGGTCGCGCATCACGGCCAGAACCTCACCGACCATCTCCGGGTCGAGCGCCGAGGTGGGTTCGTCGAACAACAACAACCTGGGCTCCATAGCCAGAGCACGGGCAATGGCCAGGCGCTGTTGCTGACCACCGGACAGTTGAGCGGGATATTGCCTGGCATGATCCAGCATGCCCACCTGCTCCAGCAAAGCGACAGCCCGGTCTTCCGCCTCCCGCCGCCCGAGCCCCAGAACCCGTTGCAGGGGCATGGTGATATTGTGCTGGGCGTCCAGATGACCGAAGAGATTGAAATGCTGGAACACCATGCCCACCTGACGACGCACCTGTCGCAAACGCCTGCCGTCCTGCCTGCCCGGCTCCAGAAGCACCTCGCCGACCCGGATCGAGCCGCCATGGAAGGTTTCAAGCCCGTTGATACAGCGTATCAATGTGGATTTACCCGAACCGCTCTGGCCAATGATGACCATCACCCGGCCCAATGGGACCTCGAGGCTCACATCGCGCAAGATGGGCTGTGGCCCAAAGCATTTGTTGAGATGGTTGACCGAGACAAACAGGCTCATAATCCGCCGCGGCGCTGCAGCCGCAGTTCGGTGTGGCGCAGCAGGGCCGAAAAGCCAAGTGTTATGGCCAGATACAGCAAGGCGATGAGTGCATAGACCTCGAAGGCCTGAAACGTGGTGGCGATATAGACCTGGCCCTGGCGCACCAACTCCCCCACACCAATGACAGAAAGGATGGAGGTATCCTTGATGCTGGTGATGGCCTGATTGCCAAGGCCCGGGATCATGCGGCGAAAGGCCTGGGGCCAGATCACCCAGAGATAGACCTGGACCAGGGACAACCCCAGGGCCAGTCCCGCCTCACGTTGTCCAGGACTGATGCTGATCATGGCACCGCGCACAATCTCGGCGATATAGGCAGCGGCATTCATGGCAATGACCAGCACGCTGGCGGTCAACGGCCCGATGGGCCGGCCAATGAATTGCGGCAGGCCATAAAACAAAAAGAGCGCCTGAACCAGCAAGGGCGTGCCCCGGAAAAACTCCACATAGAGCAAAGCCGGTGCCCGCCATAGCCATGTGCCCAGTCCTGCCAGACCCAGCAGCACACCGAGCAAGAAGCCTCCCCCCAACCCGGCCATTGAGATCCCCAGCGTATAGGGCAGTCCATGCAATACATAGGGCAATGCACCCCAGGCCGCCTGCAGGACATCCGCTGCCATACTCACTGCATCCAGTCAGCAGGTATGGCAAAGGATAGACTCATGGAGAGGAGGCCGCTGGGTGAAACCATTTGTCCACAATGGCCTGCAACGCGCCTTCCCGTTTCATGTCGGCCAGGGCTTTGTTGATTTTTGGCAACCAGGCAGAATGCTTGGGTAAGGCGATACCATAATCCTCTCCTTGATAGAGCGGGCCCACCACCTTGACCCTGCCTTGTCCCCTGACGGTCACAAAATACTCAAGGGTTGGCCGATCGAAAACCGCTGCATCGGCAGCCCCGGTCATGACGGCCATGAACATCTGGGACTGATCTGGATAAGGGATCAATGTGGCCTTGGGGATCTCGCGTTTGATGAAATCCACGCTGGTGGTCCCAAGCTGGGTGGCCACGCGCTTGCCTTGCAGCTGCCCTTTGTCTTTTATCTCATCATTGGAACTGGGAACCAGGATACTGAGCCCGGCTGTGAAATAGGGCGCGGAAAAATCCACCACCATAGCCCGCTGCTGGGTAATGGAAATACCCGAGATGGCCATATCGATGGCACCCGCCTGCAAAGCAGGAATGATGCCATTGAAATCCATGCTCTTGTACTGGGGCGTGAAACCCGCCCGCTTGCCCAGGGCATCCATGAGTTCGATGTCGAATCCCACCAAATTGCCGGACTGAGTATCCAGCATCTCGAAAGGCACAAATCCTGGATTCGTGGCCACAGTCACCTTGACAGGCCTGGCAGGTGACTGTTGGGCATTCACCTGCAGACTGCAGCAGGCGGTCAGCAGCAATCCACCAAGCCTGCCCATACGAACCAGGTGGCGCCATATCCCCACATGCATGGTACGGATCCCTCTTGTCGCTCTCACCTGCATCACCCCCCCAGACATAAACACATTCATGCTGCATGCCAGCCATGCGCCGCGATTGGGTCACCATGGCAAGTCGGCCTCTCTGGACAAAATCCCAGACGACATGGTCCGGCGATCTTTCAGCAAGACTCAGCAAGTCTACTCCTAGCAAGTTTACTGCCATGATCTGGAAAAGTGCTTCGCATCAGCAAGAAGCCTTTTTTCGTCGCTGGAGCCGTCGCCGCAGCAGCGGTCTGTCAGCGGCTGCGCAAGGCAAGCTGCAAGGCAGCACCAGGCAAACCCAGACTCTGGCGGAAGCGGGATGTCAGGTAGCGTTGATAGGCGGGGTCCAGTTCCTCCACGCCCTGTCCATGGATTACCACACAAAGTGGTCGCCGCCCCCCCTGGTGGGCATAACGCGGCTTGATGCGGCGCCCCCCCAACTGCAAGGGAGGTGGGTGCTCTGCCACCGCCTGGGCCATGATGCGCGTCAATTCTGCGGTGGGCAGATCAGCCCTTACCGCATCGGCCACCTGCATGACCTGCTGCATCAGGGCGCCAAGCCCATGCCGGCGCTGGGCAGCGGTGCACACCACAGGACAAAAGGCCAGGGCAGGCGCATGAAACCGCAGCTCTTCCATAACACGGCGCTGATCGGTCCTGGTAGCCAACAGATCCGTCTTGCTCAGGGCGAAGACCACACCGGCACCACGGCGCAAGGCAAGGCTCGCCAGCCTGGTGTCCTGCTCGGTGATGCCGTCGGCGGCATCCACCACCACAACCACCACGTCCGCCTGATTGACCGAGACGATGGCCTGGCTCACACTGAGCTCTTCCACGCCACCTTGCACCCTGCTGCGACGGCGCATGCCGGCGGTATCGATCAGCGTCAGGCATCGCCCCCGGTAGGTCATGGGTACGAGAATGCGATCCCGCGTGGTCCCGGGAACATCCGAGGTCAACAGGCGCTCCTCTCCCAGCAGCGCGTTGATCATCGTGGATTTACCCGCATTGGGCCGCCCGACGAAAGCAAACCTGGGCTCATCCTGGGACCCACGGTCAGCGTCACCTGCCAGGCAGAACCCCTGCAGTGCACAGCGCAATGCCTCGAGGCCCTGGCCATGCAATGCAGAAACCGGATAGGCATCACCCAATCCCAATTCCGCAAAACTGGCCTGGACCAGCAAGCTGTCCCTGCCTTCTGCCTTGTTGGCCACCAGCAGCACAGGCCGCCCCAAGCGGCGCACCTCTTGGGCAATGGCATGATCACCAGCTACCGGACCTGTTCTGGCGTCCACAACCAGCAAAAACAGCTGGGCCTGTTGCATGACCCTTCTGCTGTGGGCAGCCACCAGGGCATCGATGGGGTCTTCATGGCCATCGAGACCACCTGTATCCAGCAGCTCACAGCATGCCCCGTCCCTCAGGATACACAAGCCCTGCTTCCAGTCCCTGGTCAAGCCAGGCTGGGGGCCCACCAACGCCTCATGCCGTGTGGTCAGGCGGTTGAAAAGCGCGCTCTTGCCCACGTTGGTGCGGCCAATGAGAGCAACGAGGGGCTGCTGTTGTGCTGAGCACGCATCCATGGCAAAGCGCTCTGTTCGTTCTAGAGAAAAATAGAGCAGATCAGTATATCAGAAAAATCAATGGGGCAACACACCTTGCTGCCCTGATGCAGGGCAGCAAGGCTTCGGTTGAGCAAAACGCCATGGGTGATCAGCCAAACCGGCCGGTAATATAGTTTTCTGTCTCCAGCTTGCTGGGTTTGGTGAACATGCGCTCGGTCTCGCCGAATTCCACCATGGCGCCCAGGTACATGAAGGCGGTGAAATCGGAGATTCGTGCTGCCTGCTGCATGTTATGGGTGACAATGATGATGGTATAGTCCTTTTTCAGCTCCGTGATCAATTCCTCGATCTTGGCGGTTGACTTCGGGTCAAGGGCCGAGGTGGGTTCATCCAGCAGGATCACCTCGGGGCGCACCGCGATGGTACGCGCGATACACAACCTTTGCTGCTGACCTCCGGACAGGCTGGTTCCAGCCTGTTTGCGCTTCTTTTTGACCTCATCCCACAACGCAGCCTTCTCGAGCGCCCATTTGACCCGATCTTCCAGCTCGCTTTTGGCAATGGACTCATTGAGCCGAATGCCGAAGGCCACGTTGTCTTCGATACTCATGGGAAAGGGGGTTGGTTTCTGAAAGACCATGCCAATGCGCCGCCGGAGTTGATCCACATTGATCGCAGGGCTCAGAATGTCGGTGTGATCCAACAGCACCTCGCCTTCAGCCCTGTGTCCCGGATAGAGCTCATAGATGCGGTTCAGCACCCGCAACAGCGTGGATTTTCCACAACCCGAGGGGCCAATGAAGGCGGTGACCCGGTGCTCGGCAATATCCAGATTGACATCCCCTAAGGCACGCTGCCCACCATAATAGAAGGCAAGATCCTTGATGCGCATCTTCATGGTGACTGGCTCCAGCTGACCATTGCCATCTCTGGATGGGAAGAAGCTGGGAACAATGGTGTTTTGCATGGTCACAGCTCTCTTTTGCTGGTTGCCGTCAGGAAGCGGGCCGTAATGCTCAACAGGAGGACCACCATGGTAATCACCAGGGCCCCGGCCCAGGCCAGGGTCTGCCAATTCTCGAAGCTGCTGTTGGCAAAGTTGAAGATGACCACGGGCAGATTGGGCATGGGCTGGGAAAGATCGATACTCCAGTACTGATTACCCAAGGCCGTGAACAGCAAAGGGGCCGTCTCCCCGCTGATGCGGGCAAACCCCAGCAGGATACCTGTGATGACCCCGTTCATGGCGGCACGATAGCCTATCTTGATGATCATCACGTAGCGCGGCGCTCCCATGGCAGCACACGCCTCCCGCAAGGTATCGGGCACCAGGCGGATCATGGTCTCAGTGGTCTGCAGGACCACCGGCACCACGATAATGGCCAGCGCGATGGCACCGGCCCATCCTGAAAATCCCCCGAATGGGGCAACGGCAAACTCGTAGACGAACAGCCCGATGATGATCGATGGCGAGCTCAACAGCACATCGTTCATGAAGCGCACTCCGTCGGCAAGCCTTGTATAACGGCCATATTCAGCCAGATAGGTTCCTGCCAGCAATCCCACGGGGCTTGCCAAGGCGATGGCCAGAAGATTCATCATGAGGCTGCCCACCATGGCGTTGCGCAAGCCCCCTGTCGTCATGCCAGGCCCTGGTGTATCAGCACGAAACAGCTCCATGGACAGGCTGGGCCATCCCTTGAGCAGCACCGTCACCAGGATCCAGGCCAGAAACGACAGCCCCACTGCCACCGCACTCATGGAGAGCCAGAGAAACAGATGATTGACCAGACGCCGCCTGCGGTAACGCGACATCATCCCGCTGCCTTCCTGCGCAAGCGCCACAACAAGAGCCGAGCCGCCACCAGCACCACCACGGCGATCAAGAACAGCACCAGACCCAGGGCCATCAGTGATGATGTATAAAGATCATCATCTGCCTCGGCGAACTCGTTGGCCAGCACCGAGGAGATGGTATTGCCTGGTGAAAAAAGCGACGGGCTGATCAGAAAAGCATTGCCGATGACCAGCGTCACCGCCATGGTTTCACCCAGTGCCCGGCCCAGGCCCAGCATGATGCCCCCCACCAGGCCAAGCTTGGTCTGCGGCACCACGATCCTGACCATCACCTCCCAGGTGGTCGCCCCCACGGCATAGGCCGACTCCTTGAGCGCCTTGGGCACCACATCGAAGACCTCGCACATCACCGCGGAAATGAAGGGCGTGATCATCAGAGCCAGGATCAACCCGGCGGTGAGCATGCCCACGCCCATGGGCGGGCCCTGAAAGAGCAGACCAATGCCCGGGAGCCTGCCCAGCGTATCGTGCAGTAAGGGCTGCACATGCTGGCCAAAGAGGGGGGCAAAGACAAACAATCCCCACATGCCATAGATGATGCTGGGGATCCCTGCCAACAGCTCGATGGCCACCATCAGGGGGCGGCTCAGTATGCGGGGGCTGAGCTCGGTGATGAACATGGCAATGCCAAAACTCAAGGGTACGCCGATGACAATGGCGATGACCGAGGTCACCAGTGTGCCATAGATAGGCGCCAAGGCGCCAAAATTGCCATTGATGGGGTCCCATTCATTATGGAACAGAAAACCCACGCCATGCTTTGCAAGGGTCTGCCAGCTCCCCATGATCAAGGAGAGCAGGATGGCTCCCAGAACCGCCAGCACCAGCGCCGCACAGGCCAACGTCACCAGCTCAAAGACTTGATCTGTGATATTGCGGCTTGCCACGCTGGCCTTCTTCAACTCACCAAGAGCAGCGGCCTCTCTGGTATTCATGAATGAATTGCACTACCTGATGCTGTATTACCTGCCCACCCTGTCCCCATACGGAACCGATGGACCTCGATGTTTCGGAACAGACATGTCATGAGGGATCGCTCATTCTCCCTCAGGCGTCCACAATGGCTTGCCGTCCGGATCCCGGAACGACTCATGCCAGGTATTCCTGATCATGTCCACCACCTTGTCTGGCAAGGCCACATAATGGAGCTCGGTGGCCAGGGCAGCTCCTTCCCGGAAACACCAGTCGAAAAACTCAAGAGCCGCTTGCGCCGCCTTCGGGTCAGCTGGTCGCATGGGCATCAGGATGAAGCTTGCCGCCGTCATGGGCCAACTCGCAGCCCCCGGCTGATTGCTGAGAATCACGCTATAGCCTGATGCAGCTCGCCAGTCCGCATTGGCGGCGGCAGCCTGAAAGCCTTCGAGCTGCGGTTCTACGAATGCCCCATCACGGTTGCGCAGGCTGATCACAGGCTCGCTGTGCAGGGCATAGGCATATTCAACATAGGCTATGGCTCCAGGGACTCTTCCCGCCATGGACGAGACCCCTTCGTTGCCCTTGGCGCCTATGCCCACAGGCCACTTGACCGCCTTGCCCACACCGACAGCTTTCTGCCATGCCGCACTCTGGGTGGCCAGATAATAGGTAAAATTGAAGGTGGTCCCCGAACCATCGGAGCGGTGCACCACGGAGATGTCCTGTTTGGGCAACGCTAACCCCGGGTTGAGCTCCTTGAGGGCTGGGTCATCCCAGCTCTTGATCTCCCCCAGAAAAATCCGCGCCAGCACATCGCCTGTCAGCTTGAGCTTGGCTCCCTTGAGCTGGGGCAGGTTGACCACCGGCACCACGCCACCGATGATCATGGGCCACTGCACCAGACCGGACTTACCCAATTCAGTGGCGTCCAAGGGATCGTCAGAGGCACCAAAAACAACGGTGCGCGCCTTGATCTGCTTGATGCCGCCACCAGAGCCAATGGACTGGTAGTTGATGCGGACACCCGTCGCTTTTTCATAGGCAGCGGCCCAGCGGGCATAGACAGGATAGGGAAATGTCGCTCCAGCACCAGTGATGTTGATGCCTGCTGCCAGGGACTGACCCATCCAGGCCATCATCAGGAAAGCACCCAGGATGCGCATTTTTCCTCCTTCTGGGATTATACCCTTTGTTCATGATGGATGAGGCAGATGGCCGGGCTTGCCCCAACTGCCACGATTGCCCGCTCACCACCGCCTGGCGGGAACACAGCAGGCACCATCATAGCGACGCTACTTGACGTTTTCATGACATGATCCCGTCGTACCTCCAGGATCTTCTGCCGGAGGCTGTTACGGCAAGTAAGCCGGCTGTTTCATTTGCCGATTGCTGTAAAAGGCCGCATAGCGCCGGGCCAGCATGGTCTGGCGGCTTGTCATGGGGATGGGCACCCCTGACAGGAAGACCTGCTGAGCGCTGCTGGCCACTTCCAGGGGGTCGCCATCCCACAGCACCACATGGGCCAGCTTGCCGGGCTCCAGGCTGCCCAGCAGGTGGTCTATGCCGGCAAGCTCGGCACCGCGGATGGTGATGGCCCGCAGCCCATCCATCCAGGAAAGACCATGGGCCACGGCATTGCCTGCGGATTGGCGCAGGTTGCGCGCGTTGTGAGATTCGGCAATGGTAAAGGCAAACCGCACCCCGGCCCTGGCCAGCAGGGCTGGCTGGTCCAAGCGCGCAGCCAGGGTATCGAAGGAGATGGGCAGGTTCTGCAAGGGATCCAGCAATACCCTCACCTGTTCTGCTGCCAGCCTGCTTGCCACCAGATGAGCCTCGCTGGCGCCACTGATGACGAGCCGGACGCCAAACGGCTTGAGCACATCCAGCAGGTGTTCCATGTCGGCGGCCCGATCCACGCGCACCACCAGCGGGATGATACCCCCCAGCACCGCCACCAGGGCTTCAAGATCGGGACGGGCCAGGGCGTAGTGGCGTCGCTGACCACTGTCGTATGCCAGTCGGTTGGCGGACAAATCACGGGCATCCTCCAGCGCTTCTCGCAATATGGTCAGCCCCATGGCCCGGGAACCTTGCGCCCGGGAAGCACCCTGCTCGCCAAGCGTCACGAACAGGGCCGAGGGGCGGCGCAGCAGGGGTTTCTGGTTGAACTGCACCACAGCTCCCATGCCGGCCAGGATGGAACCGCCATCCATGCCGGGAGCCAATTGCATGGCCGTCAGCCCCTCGATGCGATTGACAGCAACGGCCACAGAGCGCGGATTGTAGCCCAGCGACACATCCAGGGCCGCACCCAGCCGCCCTGTGTGCGCCACGTTGTCCACCGTGGCCTGCTCACCAGGCACCTCGGCCACACCCAGGGCGCCTTGTGGATCGAACAGGCCGGCTGTCACCACCTTGGCCTGCAACACAGTGGCATGGGGGGGCGCTGGCAGCTGTGGCCCCACAGCGCGAATCAGGCCATCCTCGATCAGCACGGCACCGGGTTCGAGTGGCTGCGCGTCCACCCCTGTATAAAGTTTTTGTGCATTGATCAGATAGCTCGCCGCTCCCTGCGCTCCCATGGCCATGATTGCCACTATTCCTCCTGTCAAAAGAAACAAGCACCTCATGGCGCCCCCATCTCCACCACAGTACCCAGCTCGAAGTCAGAGGCCGCGTGAGCCCCGGTGCGTGCATGCACCAGAGCCCCATCGATATACACCTGGTCCACCAGGCTGTAGACACTGAATGGGTCGCCACTCCATAGCACCACATCGGCCATCTTGCCTTCCTCCAGGGAACCTGTCTGCTGGGCAATACCCAGGACCCGGGCTGGGTGCAGTGTCACCCAGGCCAGCGCCTGGGCCTTGGTCACCGCGAGACCCAGGCGCTGGCCTGCAGCCCACGCCTTGGTCATTTCCTGGTTGAGCCGCTGGATGCCATGTGGATCGTCGGAATGCAAGGCCACGCATGCTCCCTGGACCTGCAGCAGCGCGGCATTCTCCCGAATGCCATCCCAGGACTCCAGCTTGAAACCCCACCAATCCGCCCATACCACGGCACACACATCGCGCCGCGCCAACAGATCCGCCACCTTGTAGGCCTCGGTGGCATGGTGAAAGGCAGCAATACGAAAACCGAACTCCTGGGCCAGATCCAGCATCTGGGCCATCTCGTCAGCCCGGTAACAATGGACCTGGGCAGCCATCTCTCCTTGCAGCATACGACCCAGGCTCTCCAGTTTCAGGTTCCTCTCGGGTGGCTGCTCATTGCCTCCATGGCTTGTGGTCTGTTGCCAGCGCTGCCAACGCTGCACGTAGCCCTGCGCCTGGACCAGGGCCTCTCGAAAACCAGCCATATTCCCCATGCGCGTCATGGGCAATTGCTTGCGCCGCCCATAGACCCTCTTGGGATTTTCGCCGCAAGCCATCTTCATTCCGGCTCCAGCCCCTGGGAACTTCATGCCCTGGACGGTGCGCGCTGGCACATTCTTGAGCACGGCGGTCCAGCCGCCGAACAGGTTGGCCGAACCCGGCAACACGGCCAGTGTGGTCACACCACCTTCTCGTGCCAGGCGAAAACCCGGGTCCTGGGGCCAAATACCATGTTCGGCGCGCACCTGGGCGGTATTTGGATCAGACATCTCATTGCCGTCCTGATGGGCCTCCACCTCTGGGCTCGGATAATCCCCCAGATGGGAGTGCGGATCAATCAGCCCCGGCGTCACATAGCGCCCCTTTGCCTCGACGACCTGTGTCTGGGCTGGAAGCCGCGGCTTTCGAGAACCCACATAGGCAATCTTGCCTGCCTGCAGCAGGACAAAACCCTGCTCGATGAATCCTCCGTTGCCAAAATAGATGGCGGCATGCTGCAACAACACCGGGGATGCCGCGGGGCGCTGGTAGGTGGAAGGATAGGGGTCCTGGGCAAAGATCACAGCCTCCTTTTTCTGGTCGTCAGGGTGGCAGCCGGTCATGGTCAAGAACAGCAATAGGGGCAACGAGGCCCAGGTACTCGTGGGGTGCACCTTGCTTCTCCTGTTCCTTCTGGGGCCACCTCATCATATGACATCGTGCGAAAGGCTCCAGGCACGGGCAACCACTCTGTGGCCGGGTCCTGTGGCAATCGATAGCGTGCCGGATACCCGACCCGCCACAGATAGAGCCCATCCGGAGGTGCTGTTGGTCCAGCCCGACTGCGGCATCCCGCATCCGCCACCTGCCTGAGCCAACCGCATGGATGCCTGCCCTCGCCGATCAGCAACAGACTGCCCACCAGAATCCTGACCATATGCTGCAAAAAGGCATTGGCGGTTATCTGTATCATCACCCAGCAACCAACACGTTGCACCTGGGCAGCAAAGATGCGCCGCGCCGTGGTTCGTGACTGGCAATCCTTGCCACGAAAGGCCCGGCAGTCGCGCTCTCCCAGCAATGTCTTCAGGGCATGATCCATGGCTTTGTCATTCAGGGGTCGATGATGTATCAAGGCGCGCTGCTCGACCAAGGGGTGACGAACCCTCGAGTTATAGATGAAATACCTGTAGGTGCGCCACAAGGCGCTGCGGCGCGCATCGAAATCCTGGGGTACCCGCTTCACCCACTGCACCGCGATCTGGGATGGCAGGAAATGATTGGTGCCATGGATCCAGGCTGCCATTGCCCGATGCCCAGGCGCATCGCAATGGATGACCTGACCTGTGGCATGGACACCTGCATCGGTGCGCCCCGCGCAGAACACGGCGATGGGCGTATCCGCAATGGCAGACAGGGCCTTCTCCACCAATGGCTGCACGGTGGGGGCGTCGCCCTGGCCCTGCCAACCCTGATAGGAAGCCCCCAGATAGCTCACCCCCAAGGCAAGGCGCACCTTTGGACTCGCATCCGCCATTGCCTATGGTGACATCTGGGTCGGCCTGGCAGGCCAGCCCCGGGTCAGGTGTACTCCCTATGCCTGGCCAGCCTGGTAATTCGCTCAAAAAGCCGGGAACCCTCAGCGTCATCAC
>WOZS01000020.1:0-3677 GCA_011620135.1 Gammaproteobacteria bacterium | reverse complement strand
TCATCTGGCCATGACACTGCTTCGTGAGCAGAAACGTCCTGTGCTGCATGAGACATTTGGGCTACCTCCAGCAGGAGGTCGCCTTGTGGTTTCCTCTCATCATGGGCAAGAGCAGGCCCAACATTTTCATTTTCCCACCCGGAAAGCTCGGTGGAGGGAAGGGGCAATGCATCGTGCCGTTCTTCCCAAGCTTGTTCCAGCCTCAATCCTGAGTCCGCTACCTGCTGGCGCTCTTCTCCTGGGGCTTGCGGCCGCTGATCCTGGGGAGCAGACCACTCCATGACCTGCCCTCCTTCAGAAGGGTTTGCCGTCCATTCCAAGATATCCTGGTTGGGCTGAGACCAGTTGCCATAGGTTTCCCTGGTCTGCTGCTCCTGCTCATGGCCTGGGTCCTGACTGGATGCACTGTCCGACAAGACCCCAGCCATGTTGCCGGAAAGGGGGTCGGCAGTTGTCATTGCATCACGGGGGGCCACATATTGGTCATGTTCCGGCTGCCCATCTCCTTCCGATCCCCGGGGCTGCCCGTCATACAATGCTTGTTCATGCTCCTGTATCGCGGCATGGTCTGACGAATGTTCTCGAGTGTCAGGTTGATCCATGGAAGGAGCGGATGGGCTTGGCCATTCGTGAGAAGGCATGGGTTTGGTTGTGGATTCTGCAGGCATCGCCATGGAAAAATCCCCCGCCTGA
This sequence comes from Gammaproteobacteria bacterium, assembly GCA_011620135.1. GTDB lineage: Bacteria > Pseudomonadota > Gammaproteobacteria > WOZS01 > WOZS01 > WOZS01. The sequence continues at coordinate 2,984 of WOZS01000020.1, read as the reverse complement.
TCCGTGGCTGATGGTATGGGAGATTGCCAATCGACAGTGGTAGCGGATGGTTCGGATCCCCTGGGGGAAGGGGCGGCAGGCTCCCGCAGGGGGTCACATTGTGGTCCCCCTTCATCCATGCTCATTTCCGAGGCTCCAGGTTGCGGTGCATTGAAGCTCGGCAATGCTGGCGGGGCCGAAGCATATTCGGCAAGCGCGGGACGCTGCTGCCATGGCTTGGCCAGGACCGAGGGGCGATCCGGCGCATGCACGGTGATACTGCGCTGATCCATCGGCAAAGGCGTAAGGACATGCTTTTCCTGAAACCCATCCTCAGACAGCGTACCTGGATCTTGCGGCCCTGCAGGCTCTACAGCAGAAGAAGCATGTTGCGTTTCATCCATCAGTGCCGTTTGGTTTTGCCCGGACGGTACAGTCCAATCGAAATGCTCGAAATGCATGATATCCTGATCGTTCTCTCGGGATGCTGGCCCTGTACCTGTCCCAGGGTCCCATTGCCCCAATGAAGCCTGTTCAGGCGCAGCCCATGCAGGCTTCTGCCCCGGTTCCTCATCCCAGGGGGCCGCTTCCTGGATGCCTGAAAACCCCCAGTCGACATGCCCTGCGCCCGCCGCGTGACTTTCGTGCGTGGTTTCGTCGGGACCCATCACGGGCTGTAATCCAGTATTGCCAGAAGGCCCGCCAAGCAGTGGGTCATCGGGCTTTGCCGTGAGCCAACGTGCAAAATCCGAATCATCAGCCACTGCATCTTTCCCGGTGGAGACAGAAACGCCTGACGAATCACCCTGTTCAGATGCAACGCTCCCTTGATCAGGCTGGGCCAGCCCAGAAACCAGCCATGTATCCGCGGCAGAAGCTATTGGTTTCATTGGGGTGACTGGGTCTACAGGCTGATTGCCCGGCGCGAATTCCTGCTCATGATCTTGATTCTGGGAAAGCGGTGTCGAGGAATCAGACTGCGGCAGGGCTTGCATCAAACGCTCTACCGCAGCGCGTACCTGGGGCTCCAACTCAAAGCCTGCCATGAGCCGTGCCTGCTCGCTCACCTTGTCGAACTGACCCAGGGCCGCTGTGGCCTCAAGGTATTTCAGGCGCAGCCTTTGGTTGCCACCGTCTGCGGCCAGGGCCTTTTCCAGGATGGCCTGGGCATCCTGATACAGCCCGCAGGCCATCAATTCCGATGCCTGCTGCATGGCCTGTGCAGAACCGGGGTCAGAATCAGCAGCATCAAGCCCTGGCAGGGATTTTGTCCGATCCCGCGAGGCCTGCCCCACCGGCACGCCCTCTGCTCTTTCTGCTCCTTCTGCCCTTTGGCCCCCTGCTCTTTGGCGGCGGGACAAAAAGACGATCAAGCCCACCAGGACACAGGCAATACCCACGATGCCCACGGCAAGCTTCACAAACCAAGGCACCTGGGAGCGTTGTCCACGCAAGCCTTCCTGGTGCTGGGCCGGGGGTGGCATGACAGGCGCATTGACCCGCTGCGACTGATGTTCTGCTGGCAAAGCAGCTGGAGCCGGGGATTCTGGAGCTGCGCTTGGCCCGGCATCGCCTGCCCCTCCAGATTGCTGGGGAGACTCATGGCCTGTAGACCCAGGGTCTGGTGCGGTTGGCATGGAGGGACCCGTTGATGAACCAGGACGCTGGGCCAGCAATACCTCAGGTTGACCCATCTGGGCAGATGCCTCAACTGGTGCCTGGGGTGCAGCACCTGTGGAGGACGCGCTGCTTGCAGCGGCGGGGGTTTGCTGTTCCGAGCCCGCCAGCGGTGGTTGGGACCGGGTTTCTGTCACATGCCCCGTCTTACCTGAAGGGGTCAGGTTCACCGGCGCGAATGATCTGCCTTGGGTAGCGCTTTCTTTTGCGCCTGAGTCATCATTCAGCGCCGTCTCGATACCATGCCGGACAGCTGGCGGGGACTGTGCCGCGGTCTGACCATGAGCTGCCACGGTAGCGGTTGGGTTTTCAGTTGTCCGGTTCTGGGCTGTCGCAGACCGACCGCGCAGTATGGCGCTTGCTTGCGCAGGCTGCATCGCCGCCAGTTCATTCTTGTCTGGCATGCGCAGATAGCTGCCCTTCATGAGGAGGCCGGGAGCGCCTCGGCGAAAGGCCCTGGGGTTTTTCTGATAGAGGGCGGCAGCCAAACGGGCCGCAGAGATGTCGTCAAAGTGAGGCTGCATGGCGCGCGCCACCTGAAACAACGTCTCTCCAGACCGCACAGGGCCATACCGGTCAGGCAAGCCCCCCGCAGCCGTCTGCTTGCTGTCTTGCCGTTGTATCGCGCTCGGCTCCTGGTGGATGCTTTTCCTTGCTGTGGCATGAGAGGCCACAGGAGGTGAGCGCTCTTCCTGCTGCGGTTGGGAGAGAGCCGTGGTGCGTATGGGTAGCGGCAGGGAGGCATCTGGCCAGGCTTCCTGCCGGGCAGGCCCTGCTTCCTTGTGGCCCGCTCCCTGGCGGGTTGCCTGCTGCAGCGACTGGTCCGCTGGAGCGCTTGGATTTTTTGCCCGTGGTGGCAAAGCCACACCCTGAGAACCCGAGGGCTTTCCTTGCTTCCTGCCCCCCTGTTCGTCTTGTTCCATAGAAGATTCCATAGAAGACCGAAATGGCAGCGGGGCAATCTTTTCCTTTCCTGCCGCCCCCCCTACCGACGCCGCACCCTCATCCAGCCCTTTGTTCTTCAAAAACAGCGTATAACCCCGGATAAACGAGGACCCTTCCTCGGAGGTCACCTGAATGGGAAATTGCACGATGGGGTCTTGGACAACGGTGGGTGCTCGGATAAGGATGTAAGGCAATGAGCCTTGCACCACCTCGAAGCGCAGCTGATAGGCCAGGGGCGTCTGGGGAATATTGAGCATGGTGAAGGCTTGTTCGGAAGCAAGCGTAACCCGTGTCTGATCGAGCCTTTCACCAGGCGCCAGTCGCAGCGGGATCCGGACCTCAAGAGGTTCATTCAGGTGGCTCAGCAACTGGGCATCACCAAG
>WOZS01000013.1 GCA_011620135.1 Gammaproteobacteria bacterium | reverse complement strand
CTCCTGCCCATCCTCCAAAAGAACGGCGCTACGTCCATGTTCATCGCCGTTGCGGTAGCCATGGCGGCCCTCATGCTCGATGTCGGCCTCCTTGGACCACGAACATCGGGCGTTGCGCTGGAAACGGCGAACGAGGCCCTTCTCGATAATTCTCCATGAAAAGCGACGCATCCCCCACCACATGCCTACGGCCCAACAAAGCCGCGGGCATGGATACGCCGTCAAGCCCTCAACCCTACGGCATTGGCGTGCCAGATCCGCTGGGCTGCAGATGTGGACGCGATCAATGTTCTGGCCGCCGATTCCTCCTCCATGATCCAGCAGGCCGAAGGCCGCACGGTACGCCTGGCCACAGAACCCCCTGGTGCTGCACCTGGGTGCAGCACGGATCGTGCCGCTGCCGCCCACCTGGCATGAACGGCTGCTGATGGTTCTGGACAACCCCCAACTGGCCTATATCCTACTGCTGATAGGCTGCTATGGCCTCATCATGGAGTTCAGCCATCCTGGTGCGGCCATTCCCGGCACAGTGGGAGCCATAGCCTTGCTGCTGGCCCTCTATACCCTGCAGGTGCTGCCGGTCAGCCTGGCAGGCGTTGGCTTGCTGCTGCTGGGCGTGCTGCTCCTGGTGGCCGAGGGCTTCGTGCCCGGCTTTGGTATCCTGGGCCTCGGTGGCGCTGTGAGCTTTGTCCTTGGTTCTCTCATGTTCCTGGGCCAGGCAGGCGCTGCGTGGTCGTGGAGCCAAGGTCTGGTGATTGGCGCTGGTCTTGGCATGGGACTGGTGGTGCTGGCGCTTGCTCTCAAGGCAAGGCGTATCCAGCGCCGCTGCGGGGTGACAGGAGACGCCGCGCTGCTGGGTAGCCAGGGCATGGCCCTGGAAGACTTTACCGCAACAGGCGTGGTGCGCGTACGCGGGGAGCTGTGGCAGGCTCACAGCACCAGGCCCATCTCCCGCGGCCAGCATGTGGTGGTGCAAGCCCGCAAGGGCTTGCTGCTCCTGGTGGATCCACTGGAAGATGGCATGCTACCATCAGCAGCACCGCACAAGGCGGTATAGCAGAGAAAGCCATGACTTATATCAGCTCGATTACCCTGGGTGCCGTGGTGATCATCGTGGCCCTGCTGGTCAATGCCGTCAAGGTGGTCCGGGAATACGAGCGGCTGGTGGTGTACTTCCTGGGGCGCTATCAGGGCATCAAGAACCCCGGGCTGCGCCTGATCATCCCTGGTATCCAGCAGTTTTTCCGCGTCGATGTCCGCACCCGTGTCCTGGATGTGCCTCCCCAGGATGTGATATCCCGGGACAATGTCACCGTCAAGGTCAATGCGGTGGTGTATTTTCGAGTGGTGGATGCCCAGCTGGCCATGAACCAGGTAGAGCACTTCATGATGGCCACAAGCCAGCTGGCCCAGACCACGCTGCGCTCGGTGCTGGGACAGCACGAGCTTGACGAGATGATCGCCGCCCGGGAGCGCCTCAACCAGGACATCCGCCAGATTCTCGATGAGCAGACCGGTACGTGGGGCATCAAGGTGACCAATGTGGAGATCAAGAACATCGATCTCAACGAAAACATGATTCGTGCCATCGGCCGCCAATCGGAAGCGGAACGCGAGCGACGCGCCAAGATCATCAGTGCCGAAGGCGAGCTGCAGGCCTCCCAGAAGCTGCTGGAAGCAGCCCAGGTGCTCTCGCAACGCCCCGAGGCCATGCAACTGCGCTACCTGCAGACCCTGATCACCATTGCCAGCGAGCACAACTCGACCATCATCTTTCCCTTGCCTGTGGAGCTGCTGAGCGCCTACCTGGGAGATAAGGGCGCAAGGGCAAGTAAGGAACCCTAGATTGCTCGCTCCGGCACCCATCAGGGCTTGCTTGCGCCTCGAGCGCGCCGGCTTCAGCCTTGATGTGGCCATGGAGCTGCCAGGGCACGGCGTCAGCGCCATTTTTGGACCCTCTGGGTCAGGCAAGACCACTGTGTTGCGCTGCCTTGCCGGCCTGGAGCGCGTCCCAGGTAGCCTGGTGGACTTCCAGGGCATCACCTGGCAAAAAGGCGCACATTTCGTGCCGGTCCATCGCCGCGGCATTGGCTATGTGTTCCAGGAGGCAACGCTCTTTCCACATCTGGATGTACGCGCCAACATCCTTTATGGCGCAAGGCGCCATGGCATGCCTCGCCAGGACAAGGCCATCCAGGAGATCGTGACCCTGCTGGACCTGACACCCTTGCTGCGACGCCATGTCTGTCATCTCTCTGGAGGCGAGCGCCAGCGGGTGGCCATTGGCCGGGCCCTGGCTGCTTCTCCCAGACTGCTGCTGATGGATGAACCGCTGGCCAACCTGGACCAAGGCCGCAAGCTGGACATCCTGCCCTACCTGGACCGGTTGCACGAGACCTTGCGCATCCCCATCATCTACGTGAGCCACGACCTCGACGAGTTGGCCCGGCTCAGTGACTACCTGGTGCTGCTGCAGGCCGGCCGGGTGGTACAGCAAGGTTCCTTGTTCGAGGTGCTGCCCCACCTCGAGACCAATCTGCTCGATGAGCAGGATGCCTGCGTGGTCCTGCAGGCACGGGTTGCAGCCCGGGACAGCAGCTGGCAGCTGGCCCGCCTGGACTTTGCCGGAGGCAGCCTGTGGGCCCGGGATCATGGGGTTCCCGTAGGCAGCCAGTTGCGCGTGCGCCTCTTGGCGCGGGACGTGAGCCTGAGCCTGGAAAAGATGGAGCACAGCAGCATTCTCAACAGCCTGCCAGGCATGGTGACAGGCATCGTTCCGGGCGGGCATCCCGGGCTCTGCCTGGTCCAGGTGCAGCTGGGGGATTCCCTGCTACTGGCTCAAGTCACCAGGCGTTCCATGACAGAAATGGGCATTCATCCAGGCATGGCGCTCTGGGCGAACATCAAGTCGGTGACGCTGCTGGAGCAACCGCTCGGCACCAGGCTCGGTACAAGGTAACAGCCGAAGGGCCAGCTCAATGGCTGGCAGGGCACGCCTATCTGCAGGGCTCACAGGATGAAATATCTCAGCACCATCGCGATCATACTGCTGGCCGCACCAGTGGCAGCGCAGGCACCTGCCGCAGCCGCCGCACCGCAGGCCAATGCCACAGACCCCTACCTCTGGCTGGAGAACGTCACAGGCGAGAAGGCGCTGGAGTGGGTGAAAACGCACAACGCCCAGTCACTCAAGATCCTGGAAAGCCAGCCCAGGTTCGCGGAGTACCACGCCCGCATCGCGGCGGCCCTCAACGACAAGCGTCGCATCCCGATACCCCACATTCAGGGCGTCCAGGTGGACAACTTCTGGCAGGACGATACCCACGTTCGCGGCATCTGGCGCAAGGCCAGCCTCGAGTCCTACCTCTCCGGCAACGCGGCGTGGCAGACCCTGCTCGACGTGGATGCGCTCGCCAAGGCCGAGGGCAAGAACTGGGTGTGGAAGGGCGCAACCTGCCTTAAGCCCGAATATGTGCGCTGCCTCATCGCCCTTTCCAACGGAGGCAAGGACGCAGTCGAGGTGCGCGAGTTCGACACCTTCAGTGGCCAGTTCGTGGCGAATGGCTTCCGCCTGCCGGAGGCCAAGGTGCTGTTCGACTGGCTGGACCGCAACACTCTCATCGTCGGCACTGATTACGGCCAGGATACCCTCACCAACTCGGGCTATCCGCGCATCCTGAAGCTGTGGAAACGTGGTACTCCGCTGGCAAGTGCCCGCACCCTCTACGAGGGCAAGCTGGAGGACGTCAAGGCCGCACCCGTCGTCACCATCAACCACAAGGGCACCTACCCCATCATCATGCGCAGCGTCGATTTCTTCACCACCGAGCTCTACCACATGAAGAAGGACGGCAGCCTCGTCCGCTCGCCGCTGCCCAGCGATGCCGATTTCAAGCAGGTATTCGGCAGCAAGGCCATAGCGCTGCTGCAGAACAACTGGACTTTCAACGGCGTCACCCACCCCCAGGGCTCGCTCGTCGCCTATGACATCGACGCGCTGATGGAGGGCAGGCCGGCGCAGGTGGAGCAGGTGTTCGCCCCCAGGGAAGGCCAGGCGATCAGCGAGATCGACGGGGCCAGGGACGTGCTTTACGTCAACATTCTCGACAACGTACGCAGCCGCCTGCTGGCGCTGAGGCCAAAGGACGGCGGCTGGCAGGCCAGCGGCATGGATGCGGGCCAGGATATGGCGATCTCGCTGCTGAGCGCCAGCCCCAAGTCCGACCTCATTCTATTCCAGCGTGAAGGCTATACCACCCCGCCCGAGTTGATTGCCGCCGGTGACGGCCCGCTGAGGGTGGCCTATGCCCTGCCCGCCCGGTTCGACCCCAGCCGGTACACAGTCGAGCAGCTGTTTGCCACCTCCAAGGATGGCAGCCGTGTGCCCTACTCGATAGTGAAGCCGAAAGACGCCAAGGGTGCGCTGCCGGTGTGGCTGTTCGCCTACGGCGGCTTCGCAATCCCGCTGGTGCCCACCTACCTGAAACCGGAATACCAGTTCTGGGTGGAGGAAGGCGGCGCCTACGTGGTTGCAAACCTGCGCGGCGGCGGTGAATACGGCCCCGCCTGGCACCAGGCGGCCCTGCGAGAGAACCGCCAGCGCGCCTATGAAGACCTGTTCGCCGTGTCGGAGGACATGCTCCGCAGGAGCATCACCACCAGCCGTCAGCTTGGTCTCTACGGCCGCTCCAACGGCGGACTTCTCGCCAGCGTGGCACTGACCCAGCGGCCGGACCTCTACAGGGCTATCATCTCCGGCGTGCCGCTGGCGGACATGAAGCGCTACCACAAGCTGCTGGCGGGCGCATCGTGGATGGCCGAATACGGCAATCCCGACAACCCCGACGACTGGGCCTTCATCAGCAAATACTCACCCTACCAGAACCTGAAAGCAGGCCAGCCCTATCCGCAGATTTTCTACTACACCTCCACCAAGGACGACCGCGTCCACCCGGGCCATGCCCGCAAGATGGCGGCACAGCTGGAAAAGCTGGGCTATCCTTGCTTCTACTACGAGAACACGGCAGGCGGCCACGCGGGTGTGGCCAACCTCAAGGAAACCGCCTACCGCGCCGCCTTGATGCTGGTCTACATGAACAGCCAGCTGAAGACCGATCCCCCGGTCGCCGCGCCGCGCATGTGACCACCACCGCCGTCGGCACCGCCCGGTCATTCCGGGCTGATTCTGCAGCAGACACCAGACAGCCGGGCGCCGCCGCAGGGCCTGTTCGCCTGACAACAAACCCCCGACTGTTGGATTCAAGACGCAGCAAGAGACCAACGCGCTCTCTGCTGAGCTGTGGGCGCCTATAAAAATAGCCCAAAATGGCGAAAAAACGGCAATCAGGTTGCAACGCGGGTTTTACCGCCCAAGATGAAATCTTCGGCAAGACTTTGATAAATAGGTTTTGGGCACACCAAACGGGAAGCACCTTGCGCCAGTATGGCGGTCAACATCAACGCCAGCATCATGCTGTCGTTATGGGTCATCTCGGTAATGATGACCAGCGCGGTCAAAGGAGTTTGCACAACACCCACGAAATAGGCGGTCATGCCAAGCAAAGCCAGGCTTTCTTGAGGCATGGCCGTAAAGC
>WOZS01000052.1:2437-5696 GCA_011620135.1 Gammaproteobacteria bacterium | reverse complement strand
TCCTTAACCGCCTCGGTGGCTGGAACCTGCCCGAGGCAGGCCCCAGCACCATCAACGGCCTGATGCAGGAAACCCTGGAGGCCATCCCCGAGCCGGGGGTCGCCATCAAGATCGGCGATTACCGGATCGAGGCCATCAAGGCCGATGACCAGGCGGTGCGCATCGCCCGCCTCACTCCTGAATCATCGCGGGCGTAGCATCGGCCCGGCTCGAACTCGACCTCAGGGCCTGTGGCGGCGGACTTGCGGTTTACCCTGTCGCCTCCCGCGCCTGCAACTCCTTCAACGTCCGTCCCTGCGCGTCCTTCCACTCAATGCGGCCGTTGGCGCTACGCCCCAGCACCACCGCCGCCGCGGTGGACGGTGAACTGAACGCATAATCCTGCGCAAAGCGGTAACCGGCCGCTTCGGCAGCCAGCACGCCGTTGCCGATCAGTTCCTGCCGCAGCTCGTATATGCCGCGCAGCTGTTGCATGGACGGCACCGCCTCGCCCACCGCCTGCGAACCGGCCTTCACCACAAAACCCTGGCTGGAGGCCGCCACGCCCTTGCCCTTGCACGTGAGCACCGGAGCGGCAGTGTTGGCAGCCTGCGCCGCCAATTCGAAGGCATGCACCCCCAGCACCGGCAGCATGCCCAGCATGTTGTCCAGAAACACCAGCATATCGGCGCGGTCGGCCTCGCTCAGCGTGGGCTCGGCAGGCGCGTTTCCGTTGTCCAGCGGCACACGCTTGGCGGCCCTGGCCAAGCGCAGCAGGTTCGCTTCCAGAAACTGCACGTGCGCCTTGTTCAGCTGTCCCGGCGCGGCGACGAAGCACACCGCGCGGGTCCAGAAATCCTTCTGCGCGTAGTGCGATTCGAGCCGTGGGCGGATGGGGTCGCCCTCGCCGATGTAGAGCTTCTTGCCCTCGCCATCGTCATGCGGGCCGAGCAGCAGATACACGCCGGTCTGGCCCAGTTCGTCGCGCTGCTTTACCTTGGGCAGCAAGGCGCGCGGGAAGACCAGCGCCTTGCCGATCCAGTTGGAGCGCTCGACGACGCGCAGGCCGTCTGGGTCGCCGTCGGCAACGAAGATGCGCAGGGAAAAGGGATTGCTCATGGTGTCTTCAAGTCAGCATTCGCCTCCCTCTTTAGGATTGAGTGAATTAGGCCGGAAACGCCTGCTGCTTGACAGCCTGCACATAGGCGGCCAGGGCTTCCTGGATGGAACCACGGCCGCTCAAGAAATCCCTGGCAAAAGGCGGCATGATGGGGCTTAGGCCCAACAGGTCGTAGAGTACCAGGATCTGCCCGGAACAGGCAGAACCGGCACCGATACCGATGGTAGGAATGGTGAGGCGTTCCGTGATGGCCTGGCCCAAGGGAGCGGGAATGGATTCCAGGACCAGGATGTCAGCACCTGCCTGCTGCAGGGCGAGCCCATCATCCAAAAGGCGCTGGGCGGCGCTGTCACTCTTGCCCTGCATGGCGAATCCGCCCAGTTGGTGGACCGACTGTGGTTGCAAGCCGATATGGCCACAGACGGGAATGCCGCGTGCTGCCAGAAAAGCGACGGTCTCGGCCATCACAGCCCCCCCTTCCAGCTTGACCATCTGGGCTCCGGCCTGCATCAGCAGCACGGCATGTTCGAGCGCCTGTTGCGGGCTTGTCTGGTAGGAACCGAAGGGCAGGTCCGTCATCACCAGCGGTTGGCTGCAGCCTCGGCATACCGCTTCGGTATGGTAGATCATCTGGGTCATGGTCACAGGCAGCGTGGTGCGCTGCCCCTGGACCACATTGCCCAGCGAGTCGCCAACCAGTAACACCTCAACGCCGGCCTGCTCGCAGGCCTGGGCGAAGCTCGCATCGTAGCATGTGAGTGCTGCGATCGGTTCGCGGCACTGGTACAGGCGCAAGATATCCTTTTTGGTCATGACCACTCCTCCAGAAGCTCCAGTGCCTGGCCCAGACGATCCACGGGTTTGATCTCGAGACCCTTGGGCGGGCTCTTGGGAAGGTTTGCAGCAGGGATGATGGCAAGCCGCATGCCATGCTTGGCAGCCTCCATCAGGCGCTCGGCACCGGCATGCACCGGGCGGACCTCGCCAGCAAGACCCAGCTCGCCAAAGACCACCACATGATCGGGTATCACCCGGCCGCGCAGGCTGGAGGCGATCGCCATGGCACAGGCCAGGTCCGGAGCAGTCTCCGCAGCGCGCAGGCCACCCACCAGGTTGATGAAACAATCATATTGATGAACACCCAGGCCGCCGTGGCGGCTCAATACCGCCAGCAGCATGGCCAGGCGCCCCGGGTCCATGCCCAGGGCCAAGCGACGCGGATTGCCATGGGCACAGGCATCACACAGTGCCTGGCATTCCACCATCAGCGTGCGAGTGCCCTCGCGCAGCGTGGTGATCACACTGCCGCTGCCCACAGCGGCGGGACGGGCCAGGAAAATGGCCGATGGGTTGTGTACATCTCGCATGCCCCGTTCGGTCATGGCAAAGACGGCCAGTTCGTGGATGGCACCAAATCGGTTCTTGGTCGCCCGCAGCAACCGCAGCCGTCCCGATGGGTCTGCCTCGAAGGACAGTACCGTGTCCACCATGTGTTCCAGGACCTTGGGCCCTGCCAGGATCCCTTCCTTGGTCACGTGACCCACCAGGAAGAGCATGCATCCTGTGGCCTTGGCCAGTTCCACGAGAGCGGCGGTACAGCCCCTGAGCTGCAGCACCGACCCTGCTCCCGAAGGCTGTTGGTCACTGACCATGGTCTGGATGGAATCCACCACCATGCAGGCAGGGTGCAATGTCTGGCACTGGGCCAGCACGGTTTCCAGCTGCGTGCAGGCCAGCAGGTGGACGGGTGCCTGGCGCAGACCCAGCCGAGAGGCCCGTTGCGCCACCTGCTCCAGGGATTCCTCGCCGCTGACATAGAGCGTGGTGGCCTCGGTGGCCATGCGTCCTGCCAGCTGCAGCAGCAAGGTGGACTTGCCGATGCCGGGATCGCCGCCGATCAACACAGCTTGACCGGGCACCAGCCCGCCACCGAGGACACGATCCATTTCAGCAGAGCCGGTGGCCTGGCGATGCAGGTGACGCTGGGTGACCTCGGCAAGCATTGTGCTGGCCGCCTCGGGGGTGGACCGGGACGCGGCACTGGAATGACAGGATTCCAGGGTGTTCCATGCCTCACAGCCCAGGCATTGTCCGGACCATTTCCGTGTCACCAGCCCGCAGGCGGTGCACACAAAGCGCTTTTCCTTATGGTGGGGGCTG
>WOZS01000052.1:0-2337 GCA_011620135.1 Gammaproteobacteria bacterium | reverse complement strand
TGTCACCAGCCCGCAGGCGGTGCACACAAAGCGCTTTTCCTTATGGTGGGGGCTGGGGGCTGAGGTGGTCATGGAGAAGCTGGACTGCTCATTCCCCAAGTACCGCTGAAAACAGATAGGGCCTGTAGTAGCGCAGTTCTTCTACAGACTCCAGGATGTCGGACAGGGCGCGATGCCGGGCCTCCTTCCTGAACCCCCGGGCCACCTCGGGCGACCAGTACTTGGCCAATTCCTTGATGGTGCTCACATCGAGGTTGCGGTAATGGAAAAAGGTTTCCAGGGAAGGCATGAGCCGGTGCAGGAAGCGCCGATCCTGGCAGATGCAATTGCCGCACATGGGCGAGGTATGGGGGGGTACCCATGTGGCGAGGAAGTCGAGCGCCCGTTGCTCTGCCTGCTTGATGGTGAGATCGCTCTGGCGCACCGCGTCGATGAGCCCAGAGCGCCCATGCTGGGTGGTGTTCCATTGATCCATGGCCAGGAGAACGGGTTCTTCCTGGTGCACCACCAACTCCGGTCCCTGGGCGATGATCTCCAGCTCCTTGGTGGTGACCACCATGGCGAGCTCCAGGATGGTATCACTATTTGGATCGAGACCGGTCATCTCCAGGTCGAGCCACGCCAGATGATCGCTGCTTACCGCCATGACAAACTCCTTGCCCAAGGTCATACTATCACTATGCATAACCTGATCTGCCCCAGTAATGAGGTTTCGTGATGGACGATCTTCTGCATAAAACCTGTGCGCCATGCGAGGGTGGCATCCCACCCCTTGAGCAAGGACAAATCGAGGCATTGCAGGCTCAGATCAATGCTGCGTGGCAACTGGATCCGAGCCAAAGCACCATCACGCGCCTCTTTACCTTCCAGAACTATTACGAAACCACAGCCTTCATCCAGGCTATAGCCTGGATTGCCCATAGGGAAAACCACCACCCGGATATCCGCTTTGGTTATCGTGAGGCTGCCGTGAGCTTTACCACCCACGCCATAGGGGGGCTTTCAGAAAACGATTTTATCTGCGCCGCCAAGGTTGACGCGCTGCTTGGCTAGAACGCCTGGCTCCATGGTTCTTGCGCCGCAAGGCGGTCCGCCCGTCAGACCCTGCATGTGATCCATGGGAATGCAGGCTTGCTTGCTCAGCCTGGCGGCCAGCGCATCACCCTGCCTCCGAGCACATGCAGATGCAGATGGTAGACCGACTGACCCGCTTCTGCAAGACAGTTCATCACCAGACGGTAGCCGCTGTCCGTGAGCCCTTCCCGGGCCGCCATGGCCTGGGCCATCAGGACCATGTCGCCCACGAGAGTCGTGTGTTCAGGCGTCAGATCGTTGATGGTCGCCACATGGAGTCTCGGGATGATCAGCAGATGGCTGGGCGCCACTGGCTGGATATCGCGCAACACGAACAGCTGATCGGTTTCATGGACAAAATCGCCTGGAATCTCCCGATCTCTGATTTTGCAGAATAAACAAGCCATGACATTCCCCTGTGCATCGTCTGGAACTAGAACAAGTTTTTAACCAAAACGTAAACCACAAAGCAAAGAAATGCTGATGCCATGCTATACCAAACAATTTTCTGAGCTTTGGTTTTCGGCTTGGTTGCACCAACGCTAAACATTTACCAGCCCAACCCTATTTGACTAAGAGGCCGTGTCTTTCCCAAGTGCCGCGCGCCCGGCAAAGGCATGGCGCAATGTGCCGCTATCGCTGAACTCGAGTTCGGACCCCACCGGCACCCCGAAGGCAATGCGGCTGGCTGCAATGCCGCGACTCGAAGCCAGCATGGAGATGGCATCCGAGGTGGCAATGCCTTCCATGGTGGGGCTGGTGGCCAGGATGACCTCGCGGATATCCCCTCCATCCAGCCGGGCGGCCAGTTTTTCCAGACCCAGTTCGGTTGGGCCCACCCCGTTCAAGGGCGAGAGCCTGCCCATCAGGACGAAATACAGCCCCCGATAGCCGACCGATTGTTCGATGGCGATGAGATCGGCTGGATTTTCCACCACGCAAAGCAGGCTTTGGTCGCGTTCGGTGGAAGCACAAAGCGGACAAAGACGTTCTTCGGTCAGCATGCGGCACTGGTCGCATAACCCTACCTGTTCCAAGGCGGCCAGCAGGGCATGGCCCAGGCGTTCTCCCCCGGTACGATTGTGCAGCATGAGGTGCAGGACCATGCGCTGGGCGGATCGTGGGCCTACGCCGGGCAGGACGCGAAAGGCCTGCAGCAGTTCACGCAACAAGGGAGACCACATCAGCAAGGCTCCTGTTTGTTGCGTGGTCGGATGGAGTCCAGGGCTACCTGGCCGCCTCCCAGGAGCTGATCCTTGCTGA
>WOZS01000010.1 GCA_011620135.1 Gammaproteobacteria bacterium | reverse complement strand
GACTGCTCCACCCCGCAACGCAATATACTAATTTAACCTGTTTTGTCTTCCTGAGCAAGAGCAGGAACAGGAGCAGAAGTTTTACTGCGTGGCCCCAAGCGCTCCTTGATCCGGGCAGCCTTGCCGCGGCGCTCGCGCAGATAATACAGCTTGGCCCGGCGCACCTCACCGCGTCGCTTGACCTCGATACGCTCCACCAGGGGGCTGTGCAAGGGAAAGACCCGTTCCACACCCTCTCCATGGGAGATCTTGCGCACGGTAAAGGATGAGTTGATGCCCCGGTTGCGTCGCGCGATCACCACGCCCTCAAAGGCCTGGAGGCGCTCCCGGGTACCTTCCATGACCCTGACCTGAACGGCAACCGTGTCCCCGGGCCGAAAATCGGGACGGTCTAGGCGCATGTGCGCCTGTTCCACTATTGCCAGCAGTTCCTTCATTGCACTCCTCCGTTATGTGTGCTCGCATGCATTGGACCCAAGGTCTGGGATCCCACATGCCCGATACCGTTGTTCCAGAAAATCCGCCACGAAAGCCACAAGACTGGTTCGTTCCTGCGCAGACAGGTTGCGCCCGGCCAGCAGGTCGGGGCGGCGGATCCAGGTCCGCCCCAGGGCCTGTTCATGACGCCAGGCATGAACAGCGCCGTGGTTCCCGCTGCGCAATATGGTTGGCACCTCGCCTTCTGGCAAGGTTGCTGGCCTGGTGTACTGCGGGTATTCTAGCAAACCATCCGCAAAAGATTCCTCATGCAACGCATCCTGCCCCCCCAGGACGCCGGGGATCTGGCGGGATATGGCGTCCATCAGCAACAAGGCCGGAATCTCGCCGCCACTCAATATCAGATCCCCCACGGAAAGCTCCATATCCATGGCCTGCATGACCCGCTCGTCAATGCCCTCATAGCGCCCAGCCACCAGAATCAGGCGGGGCAGCCGGGCAAGCTGCTTGACCCATGTGTTGGTCAGCGGTTCCCCCTGGGGCGTCAGGCAGACCACAGGCGCATCCATGCCTGCTTTTCTGGCGGCGGCTATGGCCCTGAGCAGCGGGGGAGCACTCATGATCATGCCTGCCCCGCCGCCATAGGGCTTGTCGTCGCAGAAGGGCCTGGGGACTTCATCGAAGTCGCAAGGGTTCCACGAGACCAATTCAAGCAGCCCTTCCTCGAAAGCCCGCCCCAGGACGCCGCAGCGCACAGCAGAAGTCAGCCACTGTGGCAGCACACTGATCACATCAAATCGCATCCAGCGCATCCTGACTGACGGCAAGCCATTGTTATGGAGCCTGGTTTTCGGGTTCCTCGGCATCCCAGTCGACCACCAGGCGTTTTGCTGTCTGATCGACGGCATGAACCACGGTTTGCCATAGGAAAGGGATCATGGTGACCGTGGCGGCACCAGCTGCCTGCACCTCGAGGCAATCGTTGGCCCCCGTTGCGATGACCCGTAACACCGTGCCCAATGCCTGACCCTGCAGGTTGACCACAGTCATCCCCAACAGATCTGCCCAGTAAAACTCACCGTCGGCCAATGGGGGTAACACGCTGCGCTCCAGGGCGACAGCGCACCCCGACAGTCGTGCTGCCTCATCCCGATCCTCAAGGCCCTCGATGCTTGCCAGCACGGCGTTGCTGTGCCATTGGGCATGGCGGATGCGCCGCTTGTGCCAGCAGCCCCCGGTTTCCTCTGGGGCCTTGATCCACCAAGTGTGATAATCAGCCAGGGATGTCGGATCGGACATGAATGAACGCACCCGAACAAGCCCCCGGACGCCAAAAGCCCCCTGTATCACCCCGACGGTCAACAAAAGGGAATCCGCGTCTGAGGCGGTCTGCTCCACCATCAGGATTAAACCGGGAGACACCCCGACTGGTGGAGCAACTGGCGCGCGCGTTGTGACGGCTGGGCGCCGCAGGCAAGCCAATGTTGCACGCGCTCCACCTGGACACGCATCGCCTTGGTCTGGTCTTTTTCCAGTGGATTGAAGAAACCCAGTCGCTCGATGTAGCGGCCCGTGTTGCGACAGCGACCATCGGCCACCACCAGATGATAGAAGGGTCTTTTCTTGGCACCAGTGCGTGCCAGCCGAATGACTACCATAAATGCCTCCTCCAAGAAGCCGCCACGCCCCAAACCGCGGGTCAGGGCATAGCCGCCACAATCAGTCATTGTTCCATTGTTCATTGCATGTGCATGATATAGCTTATGCAGGCGCTTAAAAAGCCCGGCGTCCTGCCCCCATCAAGGCGGCCAATGCGCTGCGGCCACCGCGCTTGCCCATCTGCTTGGTCAGGCGCTCCAGTTCGCCATGCTGCCGGATCAGCTTGTTCACATCCTGCACATCGAGGCCGGCACCCCTGGCGATGCGGCGCTTGCGCGAGCCGCGAATAATGGAAGGATCATGGCGTTCCTGGGGCGTCATGGACTGAATGATGGCCACCATGTGCCTCAGTTCCCGGTCTCCCATGCCCTGGTCTGCCATGGCAAGGGCCTTGGAACCAGCCATGCCGGGCAATTTGTCCAGCAGGGCCGAGACACCCCCCATGCGTTGCAGGCTTTCTAGATGTTCTTTCAGGTCTTCCATGGACAGACCGCCACCCGGCTTGGTTTTTTTGGGCTGGGGAAGGCCGGCCCGCTGAGCCGCTTCCGCAAGCCCGGTGATGTCCCCCATGCCCAGGATGCGCTGGGCAAACCGATTGGGGTCGAAGTCCTCCAGCCCCTCGATCTTTTCGCTGGTACCCAGCAACTTGATGGGCACGCCTGTCTCGTGACGCACCGAAAGGGCGGCGCCACCGCGCGCATCGCCGTCGGCCTTGGTGAGGATCAATCCGGTCAGGGGCAACGCCTGGGCAAAACCCTTGGCCGTGGCCACGGCATCCTGGCCCATCATGCTGTCGATGACCAACAGCGCCTCGATGGGTTTGACTGCCTCTCGCAGCTGTTGCAGCTGGTTCATCAAGGCATCGTCCATGTGCATCCTGCCCGCCGTATCGAGGACCAGCACATCGACCGCCTGGCGGCTGGCAGCGCCATAGGCTTCCCGGGCAAGCAGCAGGGGATCCGAGGCAGCGGGCAGATCGAAATAGGTGGCTCCCACCTTCCCGGCCAGAATGCCCAGTTGTTCCCGGGCCGCAGGACGCTGGGTGTCCGTACTGGCCAACATGACCTTCTTGCGCTGGGTGGTCTTGAGGAGATGGGCCAGTTTGCCGGCCGTGGTGGTCTTGCCAGCGCCCTGCAGACCAAAGAGCATGATCACAGCAGGCGGTCTGGCACGGACATTCAGCGGTGCCGCCGTACCCAGCAGCCTGACCAGCTCCTCGCGCACGATGGCCACCACGGTCTGCCCCGGCGTCATGCTTTGGCCCACTTCCTCGGTCATGGCACGTTGCCGAACGGCGGTCAAAAAGGCCTCCAGCGGCTGGAGGCCCACGTCGGCCTCCAGCATGGCCAGGCGCACCTCCTGGAGGGTCTGGTCAATGTCGGCCTCACGCAGTCTGCCGCGTTCCCGCACCGAACCCATGATGCGGGACAATCTGTTGGTCAATCTGTCAAACATCTTGAAGCCACGGGTCTGAACACATCGCTATCTTGTGAGGCATCTCATGGGACAAAGCTAAGGTATACTATTTTAAGCACATGCCGCCCTGGTGACGACCTCGCTGCCTGCTCAGCAAAAAGCTGTGTTACCCATGCAAAAGGGGCATGGTGGCATGCCAAGGGTTCCATTCACGTCATTCACGTGCCGCATGATCACGCAATAACACACATTGTAACACAATGAAACCTGCTTTTTCTGTGACCTTCTTGCGCCGCCCCTAGATGCTTTCTGCCATTCTTATCCTGGGTGGTTATCTGTTCAGCAGCTGGTTGCTGGCTTCGGGGCGTGGCGGTCGTGCTTCCGCAGCCCCCCTGGCTCCATGGCTGGTCGCCCTGGTGCTGCACGTCCACCTGCTGGTGCAGGATATGGTGCATGGGGGTGGGCTCGATCTGGGTATCGGCAATATGGTGAGCAGCATTTTCTGGCTCATTGCCGCCATACTGCTGGCTCTGTTCCGCTACGATGGGGCTCGACCTCTGGCCATCGCCCTGCTGCCGCTGGCCGGTTTCACGGTTTGGCTGGTGGCCTTGCTGCCGCCCGACCCCGTGAGGTGGGGGCATCTGTCCTGGCCCATCACGGTCCATGCCATGCTCTCGCTGCTGGCCTATAGCTTCATCAGCATGGCCGTGGTACATGCCCTGTTGTGCTATGGCCAGCAGCGCGCCATCAAGCGGCTGGGTTCCCTGGTCTCCTGGCTACCCCCTCTTGAGACCATGGATGATTTCCTGGTCTTTCTGGTGATCAGTGCCTTTTCGTTGTTGAGTGCTGCTTTGCTGAGCGGACTGTTGTTCGTGCATGATCTCTTTGTCCAGCACCTGGTGCAAAAAACCATGTTTTCTTTGCTGGCCTGGCTGCTGTTGGGGTTTTTTCTGTGGGGACGCATGCGCTACGGCTGGCGGGGCAGCGTGGCCGTGGGTTATATCTTGACCAGCGGCACGGCCCTGGCGGTGGCCTATTTCGGCGGCAGATTGTTGTATCATGGCTACACATATTGAAGGATGCCTGACCGAACCTGTTGTGACATCGTCATGATGCACCAACTGCCCACCGCGATCCTGTTGCTGCTGGCCCTGCTGTGCCTGGCAGGAGTGGCTTTCTTCTCGGCCTCCGAGACTGCATTGACGATGATCAACCGCTATCGGTTGCGCGCATTGGCGGAAAAGGGACACCGGGGGGCGCGTCTGGCGCATCGTCTGCTCCAGCAGCCCGACCACACCATCGGGCTGATCCTCATTCTCAGCAATTTTCTCTATATTGCCTTCAGCATGATCAGCACCATGCTGACCATCCGCTATTACGGGGAAAACGCCCTGGGCCTGGCGGCCATCGCGGTGGCCATCGTCACGATCCTGGGTGGCGAGATCACACCCAAGACCCTGGGAGCGCTGTACCCGGAACGGGTGGCTTTCCCGGTATCCTTCGTGCTGAGCCCACTGGCCTGGTGCATGACGCCTGTGATCTGGACCACCAATCTCTTGGCGCGTGGCCTGTTGACCATGCTGGGGCTGCTCAAGGGGCACAGCAGGCACCAGGAATTACTATCCACCGAGGAACTGCATACTGTGGTCATGGAGGCCAACATGATGGCCTCAAGCGCTCATACCCGCATGTTACTCCACATCCTGGATCTCGAGCAGCTCACCGTGGCTGATATCATGGTGCATCGCCAGGATATCGAGGCCATCGACATCAGGTGGCCCTGGCCGGATATCGAAAACGCACTCACACACAGCAAGAGGATCCATCTGCCCGTGTATGCGGGCAGCATAGATCAGCTGCTCGGCGTGATCTGTCTGCGCGAGGTATTGCAGTTCTGGGTGGGCGGCACCATGGCTCGCGAGGAACTGGGCACCATGTTGCATGCGCCCTACTATATCCCCGAGTCCACGCCGCTGCATTCCCAGGCACAGCGTTTCAAGGAGCGACGCGAGCGTTTCGCGATGGTTGTGGATGAGTACGGCAGCATTACCGGCTTGCTGACGCTGGAAGACATCCTCGAGGAGGTCATGAGTGAATTGCCTGGTCATCGCGAAGAGAGCGCTGCGGAGATCATTCCCCAGGCTGATGGCACCTTTCTGGTCAATGCCCTGCTGCCCATTCGCATCCTTAACCGCCTCGGTGGCTGGAACCTGCCCGAGGCAGGCCCCAGCACCATCAA
>WOZS01000021.1 GCA_011620135.1 Gammaproteobacteria bacterium | reverse complement strand
ATACCGCGCCAGGCGTTCGCGCTGGGACATGCTGATCCAGGTGGTGGCGAGCTGCGGCACGATATCTTCCCGAAGAATGCGCTCCACGCCTTCCGGACTCTCGGCATCCACAAAGGCACCACCCTGCACAAGCAGCATACCCATGGTATGGCCAGCCTGTTCCACAGCGATGCGCCACACCATGGCATCGCCATCATCCAGTTCGCGCGGCAGGCAAACTGTGCCGCCCTCATCATTTCCCTTGCCAGGAGTCCCGGTTTCCGTTGCCTCGCCCTCGAGCATTTCAGGCCATCTCCTGGCACCACAACCAACCATGAGGGTCCATTGCTTCCTTTCGTTGCGGCAATAAAGAGCCTGGGAGCAATCCTGGAGTTGCGTGACCAACCATTGCTGCACCCTTTTCACAAAGGCTGTGCAAAAAACCCTGGAATCCTCGGACGCATTGGCAAGATCCAACAGATCTTTTTCCAGGTCATGACGGTCATCAATGGTCTGCCTCTGTCGTTCCAGTTGCTTTTGCACGGACATGTCCGTGCAGCTGACGATCAGATACTGCTGGTGTTGACTCTCGGCGGTACTCCCTTCGTCCAGGATGATTTCTTTAAGGGTCAGCTTACATGGCAACCGCACCCCACCCCCAACGGGATATTCAATGATAGGATCCATGGGCTGCCGCTCGCCTTCTGGCAATCCCAACTGACTCTGCAAGCGACGCAAGGCCTCATAGCTCGTACCGGGAAAGAGATCGGCCAACTCAAGGCCGGCTCCTTGTGCATTGGGCGCAGCAGGTTGCTCCAGCCATCCATGCCTTTCAAACCAGCGATTGGTAATGACCACTCGATTGCCATCGCGCTGATCCACCAGGGCCATGCCCACCTCTGCCCGATCCAACAAGAGGTGATAGCGCTCTTCCACCAAAGAGGCGGCCTCACCTTGCAGGCTGGTCTGCAAGGTGGAGGAGCGCTCCTCGACCATGGCTTGCAGGGCGCGGTTGCCTTGTTCATACCTCTCCATGTCTAACTGCAGTTCATGCAGTGAACCATGGATGGAGTCGGCCATGTCATCGAATGCAGCCGCAAGGGTCCGCAGTTCCTGCGGTGCATGGGGCAGTTTTGCCTTGATCCTATGCATGGGGTCACTGGCAAGCTGACCGGCTGCTTCCTGCAGCCGGTACAGGGGATTCAAGACCGCCGCACGAGCCCAGCGCCACAGCATGGCCAGGAGGATCAGGGCGAGCACCGGGGTGACGACCCACTGCATCCGCAGGCGATCAGCAAATACACTGAGCACCGCTTCCTTGTCGACTGCGCTGACCACCAGCAACCTGGGAAGGTTTTCCCCAATCGCTCCCTGATTGATCCAAGCCCAGCCAAGCAGCAGTTCATGGCCAGCGATGCGGGTCATCCGCCCACTATGGTATGTCCAGTTTTGTTCTGAATCTAAAAAAGCATAGACCTGTTGCGGTGATACCAAACCTGTTCCGGAGGCAATCAACAACTCACCCTCTTTGCCAAAAACCAGCACCTGACCCAGGCCATGGTGCAGCGCAGACAATTGATGCTCCATGTCCCGGATGGACAAGGTGGCCATGACCCATCCATGACTGGGGTTCGGGCGCGTCGGGTCTGGGTTGGCAGGCATCATGGGATAGCCCATGGCCATGACCGGCAGGCAGGAAAAAGGGTCCGCAATGTGGTCAAAGAAGAAGGATTGATAGCGGTCGCTGGTCTTGAGTGGCACCCGGGAGTTCAGGTCACCGGAACATGATTGTCCTGGCAGGTCACCCACCATCCCGCCATGGTTATCCAGAACCAGCAGCCCTGTAAAAGGGGGTAGCAACTGCTTTGCGTTTTTGATATGGGAGGCAATGGCCTGGTGGTCCGCTCCTTGCAGGATGCGATTTGCCGTCAACATGGCCAGAAACGCCCTGGTGCGCGCCAGGCGTTGCTGCAGTATCTCGGCGCTGCTCTGGGCGCGCTGTTGCATGAGACGCTGCGCATGGTCAAGAGCCGCGTCTTTTTCCATGAAGTACCCAAGCCCCTGGCTCAAGACCACGCCAAACAAGAGAAAGACGATCAGAATGGCAAGCCCGGTTCTGAGAGTCATCATATAGGCCTATGGGCCATCATCACCAGAAAAAGCTGGTGTGCACAACAGGCCTCTCCATAAGACCTGGACAGTGCTTACACGAGCACGGCACATCATCCAGGGTTCTGCCTGGTCCCCGTACCCCTCAAGATGACATAACGACATAGGCAGATACCTTGCTCACCTGCAGACTGTATCATATCCGGAGTGTCAACAGGGGGTTAGGGTGTCTTGTTTCTCGCATAACCACGGTAGTCGTCCTCACCAAACCCGGGGGATCTTCATTGCCCCTTGCTCAGCCTGGTGAGCAGGCGTACCTCGAGGCGACCCTTGCGGGCGATGGGCGTGGCAATGGCCTGCCTGATGGCCGCATCGCTGCCCCAAAGCTCCACCATGTGCCTTGCCCGGGATACAGCCGTATAGAGCAGCTGCCGGGAAAGGATGGGATGGTCCGCCTCGGGCGGCAACAGCACGGCCACATGATCATATTCCGAACCCTGGCTCTTGTGAATGGTGATGGCAAAGGCACCTTGGTGGGGCGGCAGCCTGTCGGCGGCAAAGGCAACAACGCCCGGTCCTGATGATTCTGCACGCTCGAACCAGACCATGAGCCTGCCCCGTGCATCGGGCAGGCACAGCCCCAAATCGCCATTGAGCAATCCGGTGCGCCTGGCATCATTGCGGGTCACCATCACAGCACAGCCCGGATACCACTGATCAGCCAGGGCCACGCCGCAATACTTTCTCATCTGCAGCGCGATTCGGGCATTGGCTTGCTTGGCCCCGAAGGGGCCTTCCTGCAGCGCGCAGAGCAGCTGGAACCGTCGCAGCCCCTGCAGGCACCGGAGCACTTCATCGGGCGCACCTGCGACACCCTGGCACTCCTCAAGCCAAGGTCTGAGCAATGCTGTCCATGAGTGCAGCGCTTGCTTGAGTTCCTCGGGGCTGTGCAGCTGGCGAGGACGGGCCATTTCGTTCTCTGCGGCCTTATGCCATGACTTGCAGAAACACGCCAGGTTACCCTGCAGGATGGCCTTGTTGATGGCCGAGAGCTCCGGGGTGGCGCGGAAGCCCTCGGTCAGGCGCACCATGTTGCTGGATGCATGGCGTTCCAGAGCGCTGACCAGGTCCAGCAGTACCGAACCGGTCTCCACCGAGGTGAGTTGGTCGGCATCGCCCAGCAGGATCAGCGCCGTCTCATCACCCAGGGCATCCAGCAGGTAACGCAACATGGCCAGGCTGACCATGGAGGCCTCATCCACCACCACGATGTCCGCTGGAAGTGGGTTGCCGGCATGGTGACTGAACCCGCCCCCGGAGCCATAACTGCCCAGCAGGTGGTGCAGGGTACTGGCCGTGGCGGCCTTGAGGGCTGCCACGGCTCCCCGCCAATCCTCCGGGAGACTGTCGTTTTGTCCTTCGTCCAAGGCCGCAATACCTTTGGCGATGGCTTCCCCCAGGCGCTGCGCCGCCTTGCCGGAGGGCGCGGCCAGGCGGATCAGGGGCGCGCCCAAACCATGGCCAATGCGCTCCTTGGCCAGCATGAGCAACATGCGCAGCGCCGTGGAGGTCTTGCCCGTACCCGGCCCTCCCGTGAGCACGAAGAGCCTTGTGCCGCATACATCTGCGACGGCGCGACGCTGAGCTTTGTCCCGCCCATCCTTGGCGCCTTTGAAAAGAAAGGCCATATCCTGTGGTGCATGTGGCGCAACCGCCGCCACGGGTGACCCCGGGACACAGCGGCGCTGCAGCTGCTCGGCCAGCGCCATCTCATGGCTGAAATTGCGCCACAGATAGAAATGACCCTGGTCGATCACGAATGGGGCACGGATCGTCTCGCCTTCCTCACCGAGGACGGCAACCAATGGCTCGACCTTGACCGCCGCGAGTGTCTCTTCCGCAAGGGTTGCCATGCCCAGGCGCCGCGTATTGTCCGCACCCAGATCAAGGGCGCTGTCACCGCGGCCATCCACAAACGTGGCCCAGCCTGCGAGCATGGCGAGGTTCCTCGAACCGCCATGGACCATGACCCAGCGCGCCACGGCGCGCTCTGTGGCACCCCACTGGGGATGATCCGGCAGATCGGTCATGGGGGCGAAATAAGATCGGCAGGCCGCCTTCATGAGGCATTCCTGGTTGCATGGGAAGCGGCCAGGAGGTCGCTTACCTCGTCCAGCAGCGCCTCGTCGAAGCGATGACGCCAGATGCCGGCCTCTGGTGCGTTTTGCAGATCAAGCCCGACGGCACGGATAAAAAGATAGATGCACTCACCGAGATGCTTGTGGCGCCGGTAGCCCGTGATGCGCTGGCGGAGATAGCGTTCCAGCGCCACGGTATAGATGAGCGCCTGGAAGCCATAGTGGTGAGCCTGCATGGCTTCTTCAAGGGCCGTGCCCCGATAATGGTCCATGGTCTTGCCGAGATAGTTGCTCTTGTAGTCCAGCAGGTGATAGCGTCCGTCGTGCTGGAAGACGAGGTCGATCTTGCCGTGCATCAGTCCTTTGATGGTCCTGGCTGTGGTTGGCACCAGGCCGGGCCTGCCATGCCTTGCACAGGTGTCCTGCCAAGAGCGCATGTCCACGTGATGGAGCACAAAGGAAAAACCCATCTCGGCACGAAGGTCGCTGACCTCGAGATCGAACAGGCACGGCCCTGGCTCAGGCCGCATACCAAGCGGCGTCTCCAGCACCGCCTGGAGGCGTTGGGCCAGCGCCGCCACCAGGGGCTGCGAGGCAGCGCTGGACATGGCTATGCTCTCAAGGGGCAGGACGCCATGTTCGAGAAGGTGGCGCTGCACCAGCTCAAGCTGTGCTGTGAGCGAGACTTTTGGCGGCCGGGTTTCAAAAATGGCGTGCACCGCATTCCCGAAGGCCGCCCCGCGCAACTCCGCCAGGGCCTGCAACCCGGGATGGGGTTGCGCCTCGACATGGGGCAGGCGGATGAGAGGTTTCGTCTCGGGCAGCAGGCTCGTGAAACTGTGGCGCGCCTCCAGGGGGCGTCTTGGCTGCGGCGGCAGGCAACGGGCAGAACCCCTGGAGCCGGAACCATGGGTGTTGTCCGGGACATAGCGGCCATTCTCGGGATGCTGCCAGCCCTGGATCCAGGCGATATTTGGCGTCTTTTTTCGCAGCGCCTGGAGAAAATCCTGTTTTTGCTCATGGGCAGGCAACCACAAGATCATGCGCTGGAGCATCACATCCAGTGCGCTGCATTCCGGGTCTGGTGATGATTGCTCGGTCCTGTCATCCTGGAGTGGCTTGGGCGGCAGGGCATACAGGTGACAGGCATACTTGGCACGGGTCATGGCCACATAGAGCACCCGGAAGCGCTCGTCCTGCTCCTCCTTGCCCTCATGTGCCTCAGCTTCCGGTGACCAGTCGACGGTACGCATGGGGCTTTCTGGAAGGCTGACCATGTGCAGACCGGGGAATCCCTTGCTTGTTTTTTTTCCCCCATGGCTCCACATCAATGGCAGAAAGACCACGGGAAACTCAAGCCCCTTGCTGGCATGGAGCGTCATCAATTGCACCTTGTCGCCATCGGACTCGATGCGCAACCGCGCGGCATCGGCCAGCGCATCACCCGCTGAGACGCCACGGCTGCGGCTTGCCATGAGCCAGGCCAACAGCTCTTCCTCGCCTGGATGCTGCACAGCCTGCTGGGTCAGCAGCTCGCCCAGGTGGCGCAGGTCGGTCAAGGCACGCTCACCTTGCGTGGTTGCAAGGTACCGCTGGGCCATGCGCGCCAGCAATGCCTCCACCACATGCTGGATACCGCGCACCTGCCAGTCCCGGTGCCAGCCCCGGAAGACCGAGACCAGCTCCTGCCAGTCCTTGGAGCCCTCATCCTGTTCAAGGATCTGCCCATAGGACCAGCCCCACAGACGCGTGGCCGCCGCTGCCCGCAAAACCGCCATGTCGGTCGCGTGGGCCACGGCATGGAGCACCACCTGCAGTTCCTGGGCAATATCGGCCTCAAAGACGCTGTCGCGTGACGCTGTGATACAGGGCACGCCCTGGGCACGCAGGAGATGGCGCAGCTCGGTGATGTTCGCTTTTGTTGGCAGCAACACGGCGATGTCGCCGGGCGTGACCGCGGCGCCCTTGATGCGATGCCGCTTCGATTGCAACATGGCGGTGATCTGCCTGGCACAGAGCCTGAGCGCCTCTGTGCGACGCTCGCCAATGGCCTGCTTGCCTTCCTCGGTCTTGTGGTGAATCACCAGGGGCTGGTGGCAGGGCTTACCATCAATGGTGTATTCCTTATAATCATTACAAGACTGTGCATGAAGATAGCGGATGGGATGATGCTCTGCGGCGCTCAGCGCCGGGCCGCCTGCGTCATAGAACTGATTGCAGGCCGCCACCAGCGCACTGGTCGAGCGGTAGTTCCTGGTGAGGGCAAGCCTATCGCCTGGGGGTATACCCTGTGCGGCGCGCTGATAGGCGTTGATGTCGCCGCCGCGAAAGCGGTAGATGGCCTGTTTGGGGTCGCCGATCATCACCAGGCGGCCCCGGGACGTACCATCAGGATGGCTATAGATGGCATCCAGGATGCCATACTGCACGCCATCTGTGTCCTGGAACTCGTCCACCAGGGCCACGGGCCAGGCCTTGAACAGGGCCCCGGCCAGAGGCTGGCTCCCGGCCTCGCCCCCAGGGCTGGTTTTTTCCTTGTGCAGCGCCCCGTGGACCTGCTCCAGCAGGACATCGAAGGTGATCTGGCCACGGACCTGGAGGCGCCTTTGGGTCTCGTCGCGGGCGCGCTGCGTGAGTACAGACCAGAAATGGCGCCTGCGCCCCGTGCGCAACCTGATGATGAGCGCGTGGCATTGCTTGCAGAACTCCCAAACATCCTCGAGCTCTGCGGCATGCTCCCTGCCGGCTTTCGTGAGCAACGCTGATCGACTGGGATGGGTATCTGCGAATTCTTGCAGCTTTTCACATATCTCTGCTTCGGGCAGGTTGACCTGCTTGCAGCGGTCCTGGGCAGACGAGCCAAGCAGGCACTCGATGAAATCTGCCACATGGACAAGAACCCTTTTTTTGTAGAAATTATTCCCGAGTTTCCACCACGTTTTTTGCTGCGCATGCTTCCGCAGGCGCTCCGGCTGGCCCTGCATCTTCGCCAGCTCCTCGCTGCTGGGCTCGAGGTCTTGCGGGGCTGCCGGCTCGATCACCACACCTGGGGAAAGGCATTTCCTGAGTCCATCCTCCAGCTTCTGCTGGTTGTTCAGCTCCGCCATGAGCCCTGCCTGTTGCGCTGCTTGTACCAGCGCGTCATGTGCATCGCCCTGCTGCAGGCAGCGCCACAAATCAGTAGTCACCTCCCAGCGCAGGGCGTCCTCGCCAATCATCTCGCCCAAGAAAAAAGGTACCCCGCAGGCGAAGGGATGGTCGGCGAGGATGCGTCGGCACAGGCTGTGCAGCGTGCCCACCGGCGCGACATCCATCCCGGAAAGGGCAAGCTCGAGGCATGTGGCATCCTTCTGGCGTAGCGCATCATCGGTCCAGCGTGCCTGCAGCCATTGCATGTCCTCATCGAGCGCATGGGGTTGGGGCGTACGGCATAGTCCGATGGCCTGCTCGAGCTTGCCGCGCAACCGCTCGCGCAGCTCCTCGGCGGCGGCATCGGTGAAGGTGGTCACCACGATCTGCCGGGGTGAAAAGCCTTCTTCCAGCAACAACCGCAGGTAGAGTGCGGTGATGGTCCAGGTCTTGCCGGTACCAGCGCTGGCCTCGATGAGACTGCGCCCCCCAGACGAGAGAGGCAGGGTGTGCCAGGTAGGGGTCATGGGGCATCCATCAGGGAAATACATCTGTCCAGATCTGCGGCAAAGCCCAGTAGCCCGGCAAAGGTTTCCTCATCGGCGAGGTCCAGCGCGCCCGCCAGCATCCGGGCATAGCCGGGTGCATAGTCCCGCTCGCCGACCGCGTTGTAACCGTTGCCCTGCCATGCACTGACCGCCTTCTCCTGACCCTCCTGCAAAGCCCACCACGAGGTCTTGGGAAAGTAACGCACAGGATAAGCCGCGGCCTCGTGCCACCAGGCAATCAGCTGCAGCACGCGCGATTCCAGATCCGCCAGCATCTGCTGCTTGGTTTTCAAGTCGGCGGCCATGAAGCGTTCATCCCAGGCCGCGATGCCAAGGGGACAATCCGTCGAGCCCTGCAACATGGCAAACAGGCGCACGGCGGGTATCTTCCCGATCAAACCATACCGCAGGCGCAATACCGCCCAGTCCAGGAACATGGGTACGCGATCCTTGAAATGAAGATCAGCCAATTTGTCCTTGTCAAAAGCACGCAACACGAGCCACATGCGTCCTGCAGCCGTATCATGGCCATGGATATTGGCCACCAGCCCCATGAGTCGCACCTGCCCAAGCTGCAACTCGATGGGCTGACTGTGCAGCTCGAGACTGCCCTGCCCAAAGCCTGGTAACCTGTCGATCCCCCCGAGCATTTGCTTGACTTTGTAGCACTCCTTTTCCCAGGCCATCTGGCCCGGCTTGCCCGGGGGCAAGCGCCCGCCAAGGCGCAACCAGTCCGGTGGTTGTTCCGGCTGCCATGCCTCCTGGGGGGCAATGCCCTGGCGTGCGGCATCCCAGGCCACCTGCAGCGCCTCGCCGAAGAAGAGGCGGCGTGCCATGGTGTCGATGGCCTGGAATGCTGGCTGCATCGGCTCGTCTTCCTGCAGACGGCCATCATCCAAGGCAGCGAGGCTCAGGTGCAAGGTATGCTCGAGGATGTGCCGGGCAGGATCCTTGTAATAGCCATGCAGCTCGCGAAGTCCCACAGGCTCCAAGGAAGGATGGCGCGAGGTCTCTTGCCGCTGCTGCCCGATGGGGCCTGTGAACTGCCCCAGGAAGGGGGCCACGGCCGGCTCTTCTCCCTGGCCTGTCATGCGGGCATGACGCTTGCTATAGGAAAACAACCGATCATCATGGCTATCGAAGTAACGGGTATCGAAGGGCTGCGGCGCGTGGCGCACCAACCATGGCGGCCCATGCCCCCTTTTTTCCTCAGCGCTCCTCTCATCCCTTGCATGCTGCTCCAGGATGGCCAGCAGTTCAGCCAAGGGCTGGGCGGGGTTGCGCGGCTTGCCGGTGTGCTCGTCCTCGCCAATGTAGCTCAGGTGCAGGTGCTCCCGGGCCGACATGAGGGTCTCAAGGAAGAAGTAGCGATCGTTCATGCGCAGGTCCCGGTCGCCCAGGCGGCGCTGCTGGGCCATGAGGTCGAGGCCGGCGCTGCTCTCCTGGCGCGGAAACTCGCCATCATTGAGCCCCAGCACCGCGACGAACCGGAAGGGAATGGCACGCTGCGGCACCATACTGCAAAAGGTGATGCGGCCCAGCGCCTGAGACCGTGTCTCGCTGACAGCAGCCAATCGTTGCGCCAGAATGTCGCGCACTACGGCAAAATGCAGCAGGGGATCGGCGCCGACTGCCTGGGGCTCCAGGGCCAGATCCCGGATGAAACCCAGAACCCGCTGCCAGGCTTGGCGTGCCCGGCGCTCCGGACCGGCGCGAAATACGGCCTCGAAAAGCCACTGGAGGTCCTTGACCCATTGACTGGCCAGCTGTTCCCGGCTGGCAAGGGTGCACAGGGCATCGATGTGCTCCAGGAGCTGTTGCAGCGCGCCGAGGTGTGCTGCCGCCGGAAACTGGATGCCGTTCATGGGCAGCAACTCGATGCCATCCGCAAGCCGCACGGGTGCCTGGTGCTCGGCTGTGGCCGCATCGGCCATGATGTAGCCGGCGATCATCCGATCCATGGCCCAGGAGAAGGTATGCTCCCGGATGGGCGGTACGCCGAAGCGGGCGCGAAAGGCCCCATCCAGCGCCCAGGCGGCGCCGCTATCCCGCAGCCAGCCCACCAGCTCATCCGTCGCCTCCTCATCCAGGCCAAGGCGCAGGGCCACGTGGGGCTCGGCCAGCAGGTCCGCCAGCTGGGCGGCGGTGAGCCGGCTGCCCGGCAGGGCCAGGAAGCGCCTGAAGGCGCCCAGGAGCGGATGGCTGGACTCCAGCGCCGCATCCACGATGGCATAAGGGGTATGGCTCCAGGCGGGCGGGTCATCCTGGTCCTGCTGGCTGGCCTGGGGGACCGCGCCTTCCAGCCTCTCCGCCGCATCGCTCGAGATACCGAACACAGTCGGGAGCAACGGCGCATAGGTCTGGATGCTGGGGGCCATCACCACGATCTCACCGGGATCGAGGGGCCGACCGCTTGCTGCGGCCTGGGCCATGGCATCGAGGATCTGGTCCCGCAGCACCTCGAGTTCCCGCAGGCGCGTGGTGCAGACATGCACCCGCAGCGAGGCATCCCGACATTGGCGGGGATCGATGACCTGTTCAGTCAAGAGGCTCACGTCCAACTCCCGGATGCTCTGCTGCACCCGTTCCAGGCGGTTGCCGGGCATGCTGGCTTGCTCGTCGCAGCTATGGCGCACATCACAGAGCACATCGCCTGCGCCATCCACCAGGGACATGATGAAATGCTGACCCAACCGCCCCCAGCGCGCCAGCAAAGGATGGTCCTGTTCCACCCAGTAGTCCTCGTCACCGGCAGCGGCGATGCGCTCGTCCTCATCGCGTCGCGCCTGGCGCAGGGCGGCCAGGTCTGATCTCAGCCCGCCCCAGTATTCCCGGCATGGGTCTGGCACATAGAGCGCCACCAGGGCATGCTGCGCCTGGGCCTGGAGCAGGGCCAGCTCGGCGGGCGCCATGTGGCTGATGCCGAAGACATGCACAGGCTTCCGGGCGACGGGCGGCACGTCTTCAGGATGCAGCAGCTTGTCTTGCAGCATGGTCACCACCGCGCCACGATGGGCCTCATGCCCATTCACCAAGGCCCGCCATAGGGGTGCGTGCAGCGCGCAGGCCTCGGGCGGAGCAGTGGCAAAACCGGGGGCCAGTTGCTGCACACCATGCTGCCAGGCCAACAGCCAGTCGGGACGGTAGATCATGTACTTGGCCAAGAGATCGGCCAGGCGGTCGGCCAGTTGGAAGCGCCGCCGCGCCACATCGGCCGGGCTGCCAACCTCATCCTGCAGATACAAGGCGATGCGCGGATCGGTGATGCCCAGCGCCTGCAGCCGGGAGGGGCCCTGGGCCAGGAGCTGGTGAATCAGCCAGCGCAGGTGCCGGTGGCGATAGCGTGACAGAGCGATGGCATGCTGCCCCAGGCACTGCTCCGCGAGGCGGTCTATCCAGACGCTCATCAGCAGAATGTCCAGGTTGGCAGCGATGCCCTGGGGTCCAGCCCTGCGGGCCAGCGCATCGTTGAGCCAGCGGCGCATGCCGGGATGGGCGGCGATGATGACCTGTGGCTCCAAGAGGTTTGCGGGCTGCGTAACCTCCAGCAGGGGCACCAGGGCCTCCAGCAGACCCTCGAGGCGGCTGGCGCGGTAGATCACCAGGCCATGCCCCTGATTGGCGCCATCCACCTCACGCAGCGCTGCGGCCATGGTCGCTCCCGAGAGCACATCGTCCTTCCTGGACAAAGGAGTTACCGTCGCGCCAAGGCTGCTCGCCGGGACCGTATGCGTGGTGGCTACGGGTGGACTCGAACCACCGACCTCAGCATTATGAGTGCCGCGCTCTAACCAGCTGAGCTACGTAGCCTGCGGATTGCATGACAGGCGCCGTTCAGGCGCTGACGCGAAAATATACCACATCCCCATCCTGGACCACATAGTCCCGACCTTCCAGCCGTCCAACACCGCTTGCGAAGGCACGCTCGAAACTGCCGTGTTCCATCAGCTCGGGAAAGGAGACCACCTCGGCGCGGATGAAGTGTTTTTCGAAGTCACTGTGAATGATACCAGCTGCAGCCGCTACCTTGGTACCCTCAGCGAGCTGCCAGGCGCGGGTTTCCTGGGGGCCGGTGGTGAAAAACGCGATGAGCCCCAAAAGGCGCTGCATGGCGCGGACCAGGCGCTCTATGCCGGCCTCCCGCCAGCCTAAGGTGGCCATGTATTCCTGACGCTCCGCAGGCTCCAGGGCCAGCAGCTCCCCTTCCAGGGCGGCATGCAGCCAGACCACCTCATCACCGTACCGGCTGGCACGCCCCTTGAGGGCGGCGAGCTGTGCGTTGTCCTCGCCATCGTCACCCACATTGGCCACATACAGGACCGGCTTGGCGCTCAAGAGATGGAATGACGACACAGACGCCGCCAGCTCGGGGTCACTGCGCAGCGGCGTACCAGCATCGAGCAGCCCGGTCACCTGTTGCAGCAGGCCCACGGTGCGCGCCGCCTCGCGGTCGCCGCTGCCCGCCTTGCGGGTGAGGCGATTCATGGCAGCCTCCACTGCCTCGAGATCGGCCAGCATCAGCTCGGTCTCGATGGTCTCCACATCCGCCAGGGCATCCACGCGCCCTGCCACATGCACGACACCAGGGGACTCAAAGCAACGCACCACATGGGCGATCGCCTGGGTCTCGCGGATATGAGCCAGGAAACGGTTCCCCAGGCCATGGCCATCGGATGCACCGGCCACCAGGCCCGCGATGTCCACCAACTCTATCTGGGCAGGGATGACGCGCTCGGAACGTGACAGTCGGGCCAAGGCATCGAGGCGCGCATCGGGAACCACCACCATGCCACTGTTGGGCTCGATGGTGCAAAAGGGATAGTTTTCCGCCGCCACAGCCGCACTGGTCAGGGCATTGAACAAGGTGGATTTGCCCACATTGGGCAGACCCACGACCCCACAGCGCAGCGCCACCTCAGGCAGCTCCTGGCGCAGGATCCTGACCCTGCAACGCCAGATGAGCCCGATCCACCTCATTGCGCAGCAGGTGAGCAAATCCTTTTCTACCCCGCTGGATGGCGGCTTCCAAGGCTAGCTGCTCCTCAGCCCCAGGCTGTCCCAGGACGAAGGCCCGCACATCGCCACCCCGAGGTGGCCGGCCAATACCGAGGCGCAGCCGCCAGTACCCGGGTCCCACCAGGCGACTGATGTCGCGCAAGCCCAGGTGCCCGCCATCCCCACCAGCCAGCTTGAGCCGGGCAGCGCCGCAGGGCAGGTCCAAGTCATCATGGGCCACCAGCATGGTATCCACGGTGAGGCGGTAATAGCGCAGCACCGCCTGGGCCGTCGTACCACTCTGATTCATGTAGACCAATGTCTTGGCCAGCAGCAACGCACAGTCCCCATGGTTCACCCGGGCGAGGCTTGCATGCAGGGATGGTTTTTCCGACCATGAGGAGCCATCCAACAGGGCATCTGCAAACCAGGCACCGACATTGTGTCGGGTGCGGGCATACTGACTACCCGGATTGCCAAGACCAAGCACCAGGCGAATCACGCCTCGGCTCCGGCCTCCTCCCCTTCTGCGGCAGCGCCACCTTTTGGCGGCAGAATGCCCACCACTGGCTGGTCATGCTCCTTGTCCACGACGGCCTGGGCAAGTCGCACCCCCTCGGGCAGGGCCAGCTGGGACAGATGGACACTGTCACCAATATCCAGTGCTGCAAGATCCACGACAATGTGCTCGGGCGGGTTGCTCAGTGGCGCCAAGACTTCCACATCGGTGAGATAATGCACCACCACTCCGCCACGGCGCACGCCCGGATTGGCCTCGACGCCAACAAACCGCAACGGCACCCGCATGCGGACCGCGACGTTGACATCCACCCGCTGGAAATCCACGTGCATGGCAAGCCCCTTGACGGGATGGCGCATCACATCGCGCAGCATCACCATCTGCTGGGTGTGCGCATCGAGCTGCAGCATGATGGCGTGCCCGTAAATGGCATCCCCGGCAAGCTGGCGCTCCAGGAGACGCCCCTCGATGGCAATGGTCTGGGCAGCCTGGCCCCCGCCATAGACAATACCGGGCACAATGCCCTGGCGCCTCATGCGCCGCGCCGGTCCGCGTCCGGTGCTTTCGCGAGACACCACCTCAAGTCGCAACATGTTCCTCTCCTCCTCGATGACCAGTCCTGCCCATCCCCAAGCCCTGGGACACAGCGGGCTTATCTCTGGAACCAGCAAAAAACATCATTATATCTTGATCCAGGTCTGCGCCCCTGGCGGTCATGGTGCGCCCACCCTGTTCCCATTCCACGGTTCAGTGCCATTGGGATACCAAGCGGCCGCATCCGCTCATACCACATACATTGGAAGATCGCGGTGACTCAGATGCGCCCTCCCCTAATCCACATACATGGCGCTGACAGATTCATCGTAGACGATGCGCCTGATGGTCTCAGCCAGCATGCTCGCCACGCTGAGCACGCGTATCCTGGGGCTGGCCCGGGCCTCATCCCGCAGGGTAATGGTGTCGGAGACCACAAGCTCATCCAGCCCGGAGCGCTCGATGCGCTCCACAGCCGCGCCGGAAAGCACCGCATGGCTGGCATAGGCAATCACTCTGCTCGCCCCTCTTGCCTTGAGTGCACTGGCAGCCTCGCACAGGGTGCCCGCGGTATCCACCAGATCGTCGACAATGACACAGCAGCGGCCCTGCACCTCGCCGATGATGTTCATCACCTGCGCCTCATTGGGCCGGGGACGCCGCTTGTCGATGATCGCAAGGTCCGCCTCGTCGATGCGCTTGGCAATGGCCCGGGCGCGCACCACGCCCCCCACATCGGGGGACACCACGGTAACCAGGGGCAGCTTGCGCCGCCACAGATCACCCAAAACCAACGGTGAGACATAAATATTGTCCACCGGGATATCAAAAAAACCCTGGATCTGTTCGGCATGCAGATCAACCGTCACCAGGTGACCCACCCCCGAGGCCACGATCATGTTGGCCACCAGCTTGGCGCTGATGGGCACCCGCGCCGAGCGGGGACGCCGGTCCTGACGGGCATAGCCCAGATAGGGCACCACGGCCGTGAGCCGATGCACCGAGGCACGGTGCAGGGCATCGGCCATCAGCAGCAACTCCAGCAGGTGATCGTTGGTGGGCTGACAGATCGACTGCACAACGAAGATATCCCGGCCGCGGACATTCTCGCCGATCTCCACCAGCACCTCACCATCGCTGAAGCGGCTTACCAGCGCCTTGCCCAGAGGCACCATGAGATCATTGGCGATGGCTTCGGCCAGGGCCCTGGAGGCATTGCCACAGAAGATCATCACACCACGGTTCTGGAGATCACCCACCTCAGCCACAGCCCGCACTCCTGATGCGCACCCGGCACCAGACACCCAGATCTTTGGCTGGGGCGGAAGGATTCGAACCTTCGCATGCGGGGATCAAAACCCCGTGCCTTACCGCTTGGCTACGCCCCATTGATATATAAATGATACACAACCGTCCACCCAGCTTCATGAAAAGGGCCAGGCTACGGCCCTGAATGCCGTCCTGTCCTACCCTCAAGAATCAGCAACAGCCCGATGCAGGGGCGACAGGTTGCGCACCCTGGCCCGGACCACCTGCACCCCGCGCCCCCCCAGCTGGTTCCGGGCCATACAGGCCACGCGACACGCCTCTGCCGCCTTTGGGAATACCGCGAACACAGCACCCCCTGTCCCGCTCATCCTGGCCGGAGCATGGCTACTGAGCCATTCCCATACCCGACCCACATCAGGATATAACCTTCTGGTGATGTCCAGACAATGGTTGTCCTGGGGAAGGCTCTGAAAGCCTTTAATTGAATGATACTCCATGACTTTTGTCAAGGAAGGCAGAGAGCATGCATCCCAAGCCTGAAAGACGAGAGCCGTGGAAACCAGACAAGGCGGCATGAGTACCACGGCCCAGCCCTGGGGAAAATCCTCCGGATAAAGACACTCGCCAACTCCACAGGCCCAGGCAGCCTGCCCACGGACAAAGACGGGAACATCGGCTCCCAGCACCAGGCCGAGTTCAGCCAAGTCGCCGAGACTCCAGCCCACGCGCCACAGCCGGTTCAAGGCCAGCAGGACCGTTGCCGCATCGGAGCTGCCCCCGCCAAGGCCAGATCCAGACGGGATGCGCTTTTCCAAGCGGATGGTCACCCCCTTTTTTATGCCGGCAGCCTGCGCCAGAAGCCGGGCGGCACGCACGCTGAGATCCTCTGCCGGCAGCTGGTGGTTGCCATCATCCCGCAGGCATAGACCATCTTCCCGCAGGGCAAGCCAGACCGTATCCCCCCAATCCAGGAACTGGAAGGCTGTGGCCAGTTCATGGTAGCCATCTGGCCGGCGCTCCAGGATGTGCATGAACAGATTGACCTTGGCCGGTGCCGGCCACGGTTGAAAACCTGCCTCAGGGACCATGGCACCGAGCTGGCAGCAGCCATTGCCGGATGAAAAGTTTCAAGCGGGCATCCTGGCCGGTCACTACCAGGCGCTGCGGCAATCCCAGCGCTTCATCCCTGGCTTGAACCTGCACCATGAAACCAGCCTGCTGCAGCACGTCTCCTTGGGGGGTATGCTGCCATTGCCCTGGCCACTGGGGCGCTGTTTGGCCCAGAACCCAATACTGCAGCAGGGAGACCGGCAACCAGACCCCAAGTTCCGCCCACAGCACTTCTTCTGGAAGGGCCTGATACAGCTGTTTCCGGCCACCGCGGGTCATGGTGAATGGGCCTGGCAACTGGCCTGCCAACTGGACGGTGCCCACCCCGAAAGGACCCCACAACACCAGATCGAAGGACGAGCCATTCTTGCGCCAGCGCACCCCTGCATTGAAACCCTGGTGATCCATGGCTACTGCCATGCGCCCCTCGAAACCCCAGCGCTCGGCGCATAACGTGCCTGGCGACGGGGTACGCCAGGCAGCGCATCCCCCAAGGAACAGGCTAATGGCGGCTATGCTGCTCCACAGCGGCCCGCAACGCTTCATCGTCGGGGAATTTCTCCATGGCATCACGCCAGATCGCCATGGCCTGCTCCTTTTTGCCCAGGGCCCACAACACCTCGCCATAGTGCAACGCTACCTCGGGATCCGACATGGCCTCATAGGAGCGCCGGATATGAATCTCCGCCTGATGATAGTCCTTCATGCGATAATAAGCCCATCCCAGGCTGTCCAGGATGGCTGGATTGTCGGCATCCAAAGCGAGGGCCTTTTGCAACAGGGCCAACCCCTCCTGATAGCGATCGGTGCGATTGACCAGGGTATAGCCCAGCGCATTGAGCGCCTGGGCATTCTGGGGGGATTTGGCAAGAATGGCCCGCAGATCCCTTTCAGCCTCCTGGAGACGCCCCGCCTTTTCCAGGGCCAGGGCCCGGGAATACAGAAGCTCCAGATCGCCGGGATAGGCAGCCAAAGCCTCGCCCAGCAACAGCAGGGCCTGCTCCACATGACCTGTTTCCAATAACACGCCCGCTTCTGCCAGATAGATGGCCTTGGCCTCCTGAGGTCGGGCCTCCCGCAGGCGCTGCAGGGCACGACGCGCCTCGTCCACCTGGCCGGCTTCCATCATCAGGCGAGCCATTTGGGTGCGGGCGGCCAGGAAGCGCTCGCCCTCGCCCACCCGGGCAAAAGCCGCCAGCGCCTCGTGGCGATCCCCGGCCCCAGATTCGGCCACGCCAAGATAGAACCAGGCATCATCACGGTGCTCGTCCAACGCCAGCAACCTGGTCAGGCGGCGTATGGCCTCTGGCC
This sequence comes from Gammaproteobacteria bacterium, assembly GCA_011620135.1. GTDB lineage: Bacteria > Pseudomonadota > Gammaproteobacteria > WOZS01 > WOZS01 > WOZS01. The sequence continues at coordinate 12,310 of WOZS01000021.1, read as the reverse complement.
AATCACGGCGCTCGATGGCCAGCAGCCCCAGGGCATAGAGAGCCTCGGGCTGGGTCGGGTCTTCCCGCAAGACAGCCTGCAACATGGCGCCAGCCTCGCGCTCATAGCTTGCACGCAATAATTTCTGTGCCAGCAACAGACGCAGCGAGACGGTATCCTTGGTCTTGGCCAACAAGGCATCCATCTCGGCCTTGGCGGCATCGGGGCGCTTGGTGGCGAGATATACGTCCACCAGCAACAGGCGGGGAGGCGGCCAATCGGGGCGCATCCTGCTGGCCCGACGCGCCGCGTCCAGGGACTGCTCCCACAAAGAGGCCGCCTTGGCCGCCTCCCCGCGCATATAGAGCATCTCGGGCAGACCACGCAACTCGGCCGGCAGCTGATCAAAAAGCTGCAATATGGAAGGATCATGGGCAGCCTTCTCGGCCATGGGGGGCACCAGGGCCAGGGAAGCTGCGGCACCATCGGGACGCCTCAGGAGTTCCACAAAGGCCTTTTTGCCCATGGCAAGATCGTTCCTGTCGAGGGCGAAGATCAACAGGAAACGCCACGGGTCCATGGACTGAGGGTCCAGGGTAGCCCAACGCAGCGCCAGCTCGATGCCTATATCCGATGCCTGGGAGACAGCTGCCAGCTCGCAGGCGTGCTGGGTCACCACCGGATCCTCGGACTTGAGGGCCGCTTCATGGTATGCTTTCAATGCAGCTGGCACATTGTGCCGCGCCAATTCCAGCTCACCTTGCAAGATCAGGAAATAGGGATCATCATCCGCATGAATGGCGATGGGCGCTCCCTGCCGCACAGGATCAATCTCAAAAACCTTTGGAGGAGTCACCGGCGCACAGGCCGCTGCCATCACACAGACAGCCAGGATGGACCATGCCGGCATGACACCGGCGTGGTTCCCACGCTGATTTCTTTTCATAGAGTTATGTCCCCATCCCGCAAGAATCCCCTGCCAGCCAAACTCATGTGAATCATGGCCATTACTGTCACCGGCATCAACCATCACCATGCCCCGCTGGCTGTACGTGAGAAACTGGCCATCTCTCCCAAGGGGCTCATACCCATCCTCCACCTGCTGCACCGCGACACCGCCGCCAGGGAGACGGCGCTCCTTGCCACATGCAATCGCACCGAGATCTATGGGGTGCTGCCGAACCAGGCCGATGTTTTCATGGATTGGCTGTTATCGTATCATGGCGGCACCGACCGCTCTCTCAAGAATTATATTTATACATATGGCGGAGAACATGCCATCTCGCATCTGTTGCGCGTCAGCAGCGGACTCGACTCGCTCATCGTTGGTGAACCCCAGGTCCTGGGACAGGTCAAGCATGCCTACCAGGCAGCGCGCCATGCCGGTACCTCGGGACGGTTGCTGTCCAGACTCTTCGAGAAAGCTTTTGCCACCGCCAAGCGGGTACGCCGCAGCACGCCCATTGGCCGACTCCAGGTTTCCGTGGCCTCGGCTGCCATTCACCTGGCAAGGCAGCTCTTTGCCGATCTGCCCCAGAAAACGGTGCTGCTGTTGGGGCCCTCCCGCACCACCACGCTGATCAGCAAGCACCTGCAGACCCATGGCATCAGCAGGTTCATCCTGGCAGCGCCCACCCAGACCCCCATGACGGCATGGTCTCCGGGTACCATGCTGATCAAGCTGGGCGAGTGCGCCAGATATCTCCGGGAAGCGGACATCGTGGTCGCCGCTTGGGGTCGAGGCACCCAATTGCTGACCATGGCCGACGCCCAACAGGCCTTGCAGGAGCGCCGCCAGCGGCCCATGCTTTTTTTGGATCTGGGCATGCCCCGGGATCTCGATCCGCGCATTGCCTCCCTGTCGGGGGCCTATCTGTATAATGTGGATGACATTGGTCGCCTGGTCTCGAGGAACATGGACCAACGCCGGCTGGCCCTCGCTGAGGCAGAAGCCATTATTGCAGAAGAAACGGAACACTATGTTCGCTGGCTCCAGGGACTGCGGGCTCACAGCCTGATCACTGAGCTGCGCGCCCATGCCCAAAACATGAGCGCGGACCTGGAAAGACAGGCCATCCGGCAACTGCGAGCGGGTGATGATCCCGCCGAGGTGGTGCAGCGCTTTTCCCATGCGTTGCGCAACCGCCTGCTGCATGGCCCCACCATGGCACTGCGCCATGCTGCGCAACACGACGATCCAGAAGCCCTGGATCTCCTGCGCCAGACCCTGGGCCCTGGCAAAGAGCATCCCCGATAACCTGCCATGATGAATGAACGCCTGCTGCAGCAGCTGGAACAGATCGCCGAGCGCTTCGAGGAGCTGCAGGCCAGAATGGCCGACCCGCATGTCGAGCCCGGCCAACTGGAGACATTGGGTCGGGAGTATGCCGTCCTGCGCCCTGTGGCAGAACAATTTCTCGCCTATCGTACCATCCAGGACGCGATGATGTCCCTTGCTCCATGCCTGGACGATCATGACGCTGAGTTGCGCCATCTGGCCAAGGAAGAACTGGAGGATTTACAACAGCAATTGGACAGAACCGAACAGGCCCTGCACCAGGCGCTGCTGACTGCCAGGCATGATGATGGCCCTGGGAGTTGTTTTCTGGAAATTCGCGCTGGAGCCGGGGGCCATGAAGCCGCCTTGTTCGCAGGCGATCTGCTGCGCATGTACCTGCGTTATGCGGAACAATCAGGCTGGGGCAGCGAGTTGGTGAGCGCAAGCCCCGGGGAGCACGGCGGTTACAAGGAGGTCATCTGTCGCATCCAGGGAGCTGGTGCCTATGAGCAGCTGGCGCTGGAATCCGGCGTGCATCGGGTGCAGCGGGTACCGGAGACGGAGTCCCAGGGCCGCATCCATACCTCCACCTGCACTGTGGCCGTCCTGCCTGAGCTTGCCGAACACGAGACCATCGCCATCAATCCCGCGGATTTGCGCATCGACACCTACCGCGCCTCTGGGGCAGGCGGACAACATGTCAACAAGACCGACTCCGCGGTACGCATCACCCATCTGCCAAGCGGCATGGTGGTGGAAAGTCAGCAGGAGCGTTCCCAGCATCGCAACAAGGCGCGCGCGCTCTCCTTGCTGCATGCCCGCCTGATGCAGCAGGCACAGGATGAACGGCGCCGCAGCGAGGCTGTGCATCGCAAGGAACAGGTAGGCAGCGCCGATCGTTCCGAGCGCATCCGCACCTACAATATTCCCCAGGGGCGCATCACTGACCATCGCATCGGCCTCACACTCTATCAACTGCCCCAGATCATGGAAGGACATCTCGAACCCTTGATCACGGCACTCCTGCAAGCCAGGGAAACCACCGAACTGGCAGAGCAGCATGCCAGGGTGCACCATGGGGCTTGACTCGACAAATCAACAAGGTGGTGCTAGCATGGCAAGCGCTCAACCTCGAATTGAGCGCCATACCGCAAGCACGCCAAGCACAACCCTCGGCTTGATGAGGGGCCAGGAAAATCCAGCGCGAATCATGCCGCTGCCTACCCAACAAGCTGTCCTGTCACCCACCGGCAGTATGCAGGCGGGCAAGCCCCCCGTGGTCTGGGTTTTATTGGGTGAGACGGTGGGCGACAATGCCCAGTTGCTCAACCTGGCCAGGGCGCTGGGCTGGCCCACCTGTTTTCGTCGCGCCGCCGACTCCCGGCCAGGACTGGCCTGGAACCGTCTGCATGCCTTCTGGAGCAGCACCATACCGCCGTCACGACGCCTGCTCCTGGCGCCGCCGTGGCCAGACCTGGTCCTCACCTGTGGGGGGAGGGCCTTGGCCGACGTGCGCCGTTTGCGTCGCCTGTTGGGCAACAAGGTCTGCATCGTCAATGTCGGCCGTCCCTGGGGCAGCTTTCGCCTGTTCGATTGCATCATCACCACCCCACAATATGCACTGCCCCCCGGGCTCAATGTCCTGGAAAATCTTTTTCCCCTCAATACGCTTCCTGCCGCAGAACAGCGCCATGCCCTGGCGCGTGAATGGCTGGCGCACTGGCAGCACTTGCCCCGCCCGTGGATCACTTGTGTGGTTGGCGGACCCAGTAGTTCGTATCCATGGACTACCCATGATGTGGATCATCTCATCGCCCGAGCCCAGGCCATGCAGAGGATGTATGGAGGTTCATGGCTGGTGGTCACCAGCCCCCGCACACCCGCCGATATGGCCCGTCGCCTCCAGCAGGCAGCAGGGGACGGCTTTCTGCCAGCCTATGGTCAGGAAGCATCCAGTTCCTCCATCTATCAGGCCAGCCTGGCCTTGTCCGATCGGTTCATCGTCACTGCGGACAGTGCCTCCATGATCGCCGAGGCTTGCCAAACCAATCGCCCCGTGCATCTCTTTCAGCCAACCCATAGCAAGCGGGATGGATGGCTCGGCTGCTCCTGGTTACCCAGCGCGCTGACCTCCACACTGACCAGCCGCGGCCTGTGGACACCTCGTCGCAATCTGGCTGCCTACCATCGGCGCCTGTTGGCCATGGGCCTGCTGACACCATGGCCCGATGAACCCCAAGGCACGGTGAGCGCCATTCGCGTAGACGGGGTACGTTACCAGCAGGCCTTCACCCAGGGTCGTTCCATCGATCTCGAGCGCAGTGTCACACGAATCCGTTTGCTGATGGGGTTGCCGCCTCGGCCTGTGGCTGGAGGTCAGCTCATGCCCGCCGCTCGCCATGAGGTGACTCATTTCATGGACAACAATCGCTTCCATGAAGCACAGCATGTCTCATCCCATCCTGAACGCCAGATTCTTCCGGAGGTTTTGCGTTGAGCTATCTCAACCCCGCCACATTGGCATCCCTTGAACCCGACTCTTTCCAGAGGGCACACCCCTATCCCTGGCAATCCATCCAGCAATTCATCAAGCCCGAGGGGTACCAGGTTCTGCGCCGTACGCTGCCCACACTGCAACAATGCCGCAGGTCCTTCGGGCGTTGGCGCCTCTATGGCCAGACCAGCCATGATCGCTTTGTGCTGGAGTGGCGCTGGAAACCCAAGCTATCCCAGCCCTGGCAAGAATTCATCGAAGAACTGCAGGGCCCCATCTATGGAGGCCTGTTGCGCAGGCTGCTTGGCGTGAAAACATTGCGCTTGAACTTCCATTGGCACTATACCCCCGCAGGTTGTTCGGTCTCCCCCCATTGCGACAGCCCGTGGAAACTGGGCTCGCATATCTTCTATTTCAATGATCGCGATGACTGGGACCCGGAGTGGGGAGGAGGCACATTGATTCTGGATGATCACCAGACCCGCTCCTGGCGTTCGGCCCCTGCATTCGATGAGCTGGACACCGTGGTCTGTGCCCCCAGCCTGGGCAATACCAGTCTGCTTTTCCAGCGCACAGCCCATTCCTGGCATGCGGTTCACCCCCTGCGCTGTCCCGAGGGCATTTTACGGCGCGTCTTCATCGTGGAGATCATCCGTGGCGGGTTTGCCCCCAAGATACGGCATTATTTCGGATGACACCGATCAGGCTGGCTGTGGTCATCGGGGCCGGGCGCAGTGGCACCAGCGCCATCACCAGGGCCTTGGGTGCCGTGGGGTATGACCTGGGCAATCGGCTCAAACCAGGCGGTCTGCGCAAGAACCCCAAGGGCTTCTTTGAAGACAAGATCCTGCTGGAGATCACCCAGAATGTCCATCGCCTGGTGGGCCTGCATCCCACCGGTCGCAACGTGCGGCTCATCCCGGATGCTGCCTGGTCCAATTCCGCACTCAAGCCCCTGCAACAACAGGCCCAGGAGCAGCTCAAGACCCATCTGGCACAAGCACCCTGCTTTGCTTTCAAGGCAGGTGGCCTGTTGCGCATCTTTCCCTTTTGGCAACAGGTCTTTACAAGCCTGCAAGTGGAGCTGGGCTATGTGATGGCGCTGCGCAATCCACTCAATGTGGCCCAGTCCCGGGCACGCCTGGATACCATGCGGGGCCAACAGACCAAGAGTGACCTGGAATGGGTGACGGGCAATCTTTCTTACCTCACCCAGCTCCGGGGGTATCCCCTGGTGGTGGTGGACTACGATCTCATGATGAGTGCACCCGAGTTCCAGTGCCATCGCTTAGCCCGGCACCTGGGCCAGGAAGCCCCCGATGCGCAAGCCGTGGCGGAATATGTGGATGCCTTCCTCACCAAGGATCTCTACCACCACAGAGCCGACCTGGATCAGCTGACCCAGAACAAGCAGGTGCTCTCCTTGGCACGAGACGCCTTTTTGCTGCTGCATCAAGTGGCCGCGGACACCATGGGCAGCCAGGAGGACAGCTTTTGGGAAGCGCTTGCGCCATTGCACCGTGAGTTCGTGCGTCTTGGCCCATTACTCGACCATATAGATCAACTGGAGGACCGGCTGCGCGAACGCCATGGCGGTTTGAGCGGGCTTTGGGCCACCCTGCGGCCCAGGCTGCTGGGGCAACAGGCCCCTTCCTCCACACCATGATGACTTCTGTCATGGCAGCCTCTATCATGCAGCGCCGCTTGATTCATCTCAACGACCTGGGACAAAGAGCCTGGCGCCTGGCTAGCCATGCCATTCAGGAAGCCTGGACCGACAGCCATCACGCCTGGGCGGCGCGCTGGGCGCTCCTCCAGGGCCATTCCGAAACGGCCCTGGAGGAGCATGCCTGGCGCATCCGCCACATCGGTCAGGCCAGGGAAGCGCTGCACCCGTATACCCAGATCCGCGCTCTGCTGGACAAGCAGCCCGGCCGTTGGCCCATTGTCATGCCAGAGACTCCCCCCCGGTACATGGTTTTTTTCCTGGGCTATCCGCGCAGCGGTCATTCGCTGGTAGGATCCTTGCTGGATGCCCATCCGCATGTGGTCATCTCCCATGAGCTCCACGCCCTGCGCCACCTGGCCCAGGGCGCCAGTCTGGCAAGCCTTACCGAGGCCATCGTGATCAACTCCTTCGTGTTCCACATGCTGGGGCGGGCCTATACCGACTATGACTACCAGGTGGCCGGCCAATGGCAGGGTCGCTATCATGAGCTGCTGGCTGCCGGCGACAAGAAGGGCAATGGCAGCATCCGCGTGTTGCGCCGCCATCCTCATCTCCTGGATGATCTGGCTGCCTGCGATCGGTTGCGCTTGATTCACGTCATCCGCAACCCCTATGACAATATCGCCACCAAGGCGCGGCGCACCGGTACCAGCCTCGAGCATGCCGCGCAGGGCTATTTCAGCAATGTGATGGTCATCGGCGCACTCAAGAAGCGCTATGGCAGCCTCATACTGGACGTGCACCTGGAGGACCTCCTGGCCGAACCGCACCAGACGCTGCGCACCCTCCTGCACCACATCCAGCTCGGCGAACCCGAGCCAGCCTATTATGCAGCCTGCAGCGCCATTCTCTTTGCCACGCCCCACCGCAGCGCCCTGGAAACGCCATGGCCTGCCCCGTTGCTCAGACACATCGACAACCAGCTTGCCTCGGTCGATTTCCTGCAACGCTATCGCGGCACCATGGCCTGCAACCCAGGGTGAGCGGCACATGGGCCATCTTGATGAGCGCTTTGCCGGTTACCAACCGTGAGCGCGTCATGTTTGCCTTGGCCAGTCGCCTGCAGCACCACAGGACCGTGCGTCTGCTCATCCCCCATCCGCGGGATGACCAGCAGATCGCCATGGGGCAACACGGCCTTGCCTGGCAGGACCTCATGCCCGGATGGGCAGGGCGCATTCCCGGCAACGCACCCCGTCTGGCTTGCGCCATTTCCAGGCTCAAGCACCTCATGGATAACGAGCTCGACGGCCTGCTGACCGTCTCCATTCCCACGGCCCTGGCTGCCCTGCGTGCTCGACAGGCTGCCAAGCGGCGCATCCCATTGCTCATCCGGCAGAGCAATGTGGTGCATCTGCGAGATGATGGGCGCTTTGCCAGGGTGCGTCCCCGCTGGCGCGACCCCCTGATCCGCCAATGGTATCCAGAAGCCGACCATTTCATTGCCGTATCCGGCGGGGTTGCCGACAACCTCCTGGCCATGGGCATCCCAGCGCAACGCATCACGGTGATACCCAACGCCGTGGACATCGCCACGGTGCAGGAAAAAAGCCTGGCCGGCCCCACCTTCTATCCGCAGCCCTATATCGTCGCTGTGGGAAGACTGGTAGCCAAGAAGGATTATCCCACCCTGCTGCATGCCATGAGGTTGCTGCCCACATCCCTGGTGCCCCGGCTGGTCATCCTGGGCGAAGGACCCCAGCGCAAAAAACTGACCACCCTGTGTCGCACCCTCCATCTCCAGGGCCGTGTCATGATGCCAGGCTTCGTGACCAATCCCTATCCCATCATCGCCGCTGCCTCCTGCCTGGTCTCATCTTCCATCTCGGAAGGCATGCCCAATGCATTGCTGGAGGCACTGGCACTGGGCAGGCCCGTGGTAGCCACCGACTGTCCCAGCGGTCCTGCCGAGATCCTGGACCATGGCCGCTACGGCGCACTGGTGCCCATTGGTCAGCCAGAGGCATTGGCTGCGGCCATCGCCGCCATTCTGGCCAACCCAGCTCCGCCGCGGTCGCTTCAGGCCCGTGCCGCCCAGTTTGGCATGGAAGCAGCGGTGGACGCCTATACCCAGGTCATCCGGCAGCTGCGCTGCGCCTGATGGCTGCCCCACTGATCAGCGTGGTGATGCCCGCCTTCAACCGGGAGACTTATATCGCCGCAGCCATGACCAGCATCCTGAACCAGCAGGGCTGCAACCTCGAGCTGCTGGTCATCGATGATGGCTCCACCGATCGGACGCCAGATATCGTAACAAGCTTCAAAGACAGCAGGGTGCGGTTGATACGCCATGAGCACAACACGGGCATTGCCGCAAGCCGCAATCACGGCCTGGCAGAAGCCCGCGGCAGATATGTGGCCAACCTGGACAGCGATGATATCGCCCATCCGCGACGCATTGCCCTCCAGGCAGCCTTCCTGGAAGCTCATCCCGCCCTGGCCGCCCTGGGCACCTGGACCTGGAACCTCGATGCCCAGGGCAGGCATCTCCCGCCGTGGCGCAGCAAGAAGCGCCGGGGCAATCCCCTGCAACCCGCCGATGTCCAGGCGCAACTGCTGTTCCATGTCAGCGTGCGCAACAGCTCATTGATGGGGCGAACCGCTTTGTTGCGCCATTATGGCTATCGGGAAGACTTTCCCCTCTCCCAGGATTATGAGCTGCTCACCCGGCTCACCCGCGACCATCCCGTGGCCAATCTGCCCTTACGGCTGACCGGTTTGCGCCACCATCCTGGGCAGACCACCCAACTCAAGGCAGCTCTCAAGAAAAGCAGGCTCCAGGCTATCGCTGCCCAACAGCTGCAATGGCTCGGGCTGTCGCCTTCCGCAGAAGACCTGGAATATTTCTATTGGCTGCTGCCCCGGGTGGGCAGCCCTGGGAAAAGACCGCTCCTGGATGCCGCCTATCTGGATTGGCTCAATGACTATTTTGCCGCCATTGAGGCGGCAAACCGCACCTGCTGCCTCATGGAGCAGCGCGCCTTGCGCCATACCCTGGCCATCGTCTACATGGCGACCTGGGGGCGGGCATTGCTGGCCACTGCGGGCAACGGACAAAGCCGTCACCGCTTGTTCAGGCCCAGCTTCCTGGCTTCCAGTGTACCCGCTGCCCACCATGCCCTGTGGGACGCCAGCACCGGATACATGCGATCCCTGCGCTGGCGCAAAACCCTGAGGGGATAAACGACGGCCAAAAGCCCTGCATCCACAGCGACTTTGCCCCCCCTTCTCGCCGAGGCAGCCTCCTAGCGGCCTGGCGAAAGATAATTGAACAGACTCAAGCCGCGCACCTGCACAAAAGCCAGCTGGGAGGCTTGCAGCGCTGTGGCCTCCAGCGTCAGGTTGGTGGCTGCCTGGGCAAAATCCACGCTTTCGATGTCGCTGCGAATGGAGACATACTGGGTCTGCAGCGTGGTGTTCAAGCGCTGCTCCTGATTCAGTGCCTGGAGCCTGGCACCCACCGAGGCGTGCGTGGCAACCACCTGCTTGTACTGCTCGTCAAGATCATTGATCTGCTGGTTGATTGTCCTGTTCAGTTCCAGGCTGCTGGTGACACCACGACCGCCTTGCATGGTGTTGCTGGTCTCGAAGCTCTTGATCAGACCGTCCATGGTCCCAAAGATGGATTGATTGAATGGATCACCAAATGCATCGGAGCCAGGATCTGTGTAGGGCAAGCGGCGAGCGGGATCGATGTCCATATAACGCTGCAAATCATCGCCATGATAGCGAACCCGCCCCAGGCCTCTGGGATCGCTGGTGGCTCTGCTGCTCGCCTCTCCAGGCTGTTGGTACGGGGATTGAAACACCTCGAGGCCAGCAAAGATATATTCTCCGTTGGCGTCCTTGAGGTTGGCCAAGCGCAACATCTCCGCCTCTATCTCCCGTGCCTCGGCAGCAGCACCAATCCTGCTTTGCTCGTTGCTGATTCCCGTGTTGGCGGCCTGCAGCGCCAGGACCTTGACGCGCACCATCAGTTGTTCGAGCTCACCGTAGGCAGCTTCCTCCTGCTGCAGGCGGCTGTTGGCCGTATTGATGTTCCTCTGATACTGGCCATAGGCAAACTCCTGGGATTGCAACACCAATGATTTGGCGGCCCCAACGGGATCATCCGAGGGTGCGTTGATGCGTTTGCCGCTCGATGTCTGGATCTGGGCAGTATGCAGGCGATCCTGGATATCCATCATGTCGCTGGCCGACTGGATATAGAATTGGCTGGTGGCAATGCGCATGGCGCTTCTCCCTTCTGGTCTCTTCCGATTGGCAGCCTTTTTTCAATGCACGGCGATCAAACTACTGACGCACCGCATTGATCAGTTCCTGAAATACCTGATCCGACACCGCAATAATCTGGGCTGCCGCCGCATACTCCTGCTGGAGACGCACCAGATTGGCAGCCTCTTCATCCAGATTGACTCCCCCTTGGTTGCGCTTGGCAGCACTGGCTTGTTCGGCTATCTGGTCATAGGATTGCCTGTTGATTTGTGCCGAACGCGCCTGGGCACCTGCTTCGCCTACCATGCCGGCATAAAACCCCACAAAGGTTTGCGTCTCATGATCCATGGTGGGCTCCTGAAAGCTTTTGGCCATGGCCAGGGCATTACTGTTGTCGCCGGCCTTACCTCGCTTGGTAGCTGCGGCGATCTGGCTGCCGTCCTTCAATTGCAGCTTGATAGCCGATGCTGCGCCTTGTGCTGTGGGGGTCAGCTGGAATATGTCATCCCCGGAACGCCGGCCACTGGCATCGAAGCCGCGCCGATTCACGGTGTTGAGCTCCTTGGCAACCTGGTAGGCCAGTTCGTCCAACTTGGCACGCGTAGGATCCAGCATCTGGTTCTGGAAATCCAGCGCTCCCCCTATCCGACCGTCTCGAAACGAGTCGGTCACATCCATAACAGAGCCGTTTCCCCCATTCAGGACTACACGAAGATGCCCAGGGGCCCGTTGGTCTGGCCTGGTGGACAACTGGCTGGCGCGCCCCGACAGCACCAGGGCAAAGCCTTTGCCGGCATAAACATTGACCATGCCGTTGCTTTCCTGATAGACATTGATATCTGTCAAGCGAGACATCTCCAGCAAGAGCCGATCCCGCTGGTCCAGCAGATCATTGGGGGGGCCGCTGGCGCTTTGGTTGCTGGCATTGACGATCTGGATGTTGAGTTCTGCAACCTTGCCCGCCAAATCGTTCAGATCGGCCACGCCCTGGGTCACATCCTTGTTGACTTCCTGCTGCACTGTACTGAGGTAGTCCGCCAGCATATTGAAACGACCCGCCAGCGAGTCGGCATTGGTCAGTACCACTTCTCGAGCAGCCTGCGATGTCGGATCCTGCGCCAGGTCATACAATGAACCGAAGAGATTGTTGAGCGGGTCATTGAGCCCTGTTTCTGTCTGGGCGAAAATCTGATCGATCCGATTGCCAAGCTCTTCGTACTGCTGCCAGTTCTGGCTGACCGCAGTGGTGGTACGCTCATTGCTGGTGAGGAACTGGTCGTAGTTTCTGCGTATCGTGGTGGTCTGTACGCCACGTCCGATGTAACCACCCGGTGTGGTCTCGGGGCGTTGCGCTTCCTGAAGCACGCTTTGCCGGTTATAGCCCGGCGTGGACACATTGGCGGTGTTATGGCTGGATGTAGCCAAGCCCTGCTGCGTGGTCAGCAGGGCGCTTTTGCCAATGGAAAGCATATCGCCAGTGCTTGCCATGATTCTCCTCTCTCAGTTCGCGCTATTTGAACGCCTGGCTAGCTTGTCCTTGAGGCTGAATGGATTCCCTACCCATGGCTCAAGTCCCCTTTTTTCGTACCTGCTTTTCCCGATTCTCGGCCCATTC
>WOZS01000003.1 GCA_011620135.1 Gammaproteobacteria bacterium | reverse complement strand
CTGCTGGCCAACCTGCTGGCGGGCTTCCAGATTGCCATCAGCGAGCCGGTGCGCATCGGTGACGCAGTGATCGTGGAGGGCGATTTCGGCACCATCGAGGAGATCACCTTGACCTATGTGGTGGTGCGCTACTGGGATCTGAGGCGTCTTGTTCTGCCCATCAGCTATTTCATCGAAAAGCCCTTTCAGAATTGGAGTCGCTCCTCCACGGAGCTGCTGGGGGTTGTCATGTTGTATCTAGACTACATGGCTCCTATAGAAACGCTACGTCAGGCTCTCAAGGACATCGTCTCGCGCTCCACGCTCTGGGATGGCCGGGTAGTCGGTCTGCAGGTCACAGACACCAGGGAACAGGTGATCGAGGTGCGCTGCCTGGTGAGTGCCACGGACAGCGGCAAGACGTTCGATCTGCGTTGCGAGGTGCGCGAGCAATTGATCGCCTTCATCAGAGCATTTTGTCCGGAAGCCCTGCCCAGGGTTCGAGGCACCGTCTATGGCCTCGATGCCGCGGACCGGGAGCAGCATGACGCGGATCCTACCATGGGCACTCGATCCCCAGCCCACTCGGCAGCCGGGTACAAGCCACAGAAAACCGCAACATGACTGTATTGACCTGCCGGAGAAATCTTGCTCATACCGCATTGATCATCAACATTGGCAGGCAGGGTACAGGAGGAACCATCGATGAGCCAGTTTGATGAGATAGCAGGCCCCATGGTGAGAGACGACGCCTTGCGCGTGTCGTCCTGCCTGTATACCGATGAGGATGTGCCACTGGAAGGTGTGCTGGCCTGTCCCGAAAAATCGGGCAGGTATCCCGGCGTGGTGGTGGTCCATGAATGGATGGGGGTAGGGCCTTATGTCGCCCATCGCGCCAAGCAGTTGGCGCAAGCTGGTTATATGGCCCTGGCAGCTGATGTGTATGGCCGTGCCAACAGGCCGAAAAACAAGGATGAGGCTGGGCGGATTGCCCAGTCGTTCCGCAGTGATCCGCAGCTGATACGTCGCCGGATGTTGGCTGCCGTCCATGTTCTGCAAACCCATGCCGAGTGTTCGGGACAAGTGGCTGCCATCGGCTACTGCTTCGGAGGGACATGCGTGCTGGAACTGGCGCGCTCCGGTGCCCGGTTGGCTGGCGTGGTGAATCTCCATGGCCGCCTGGAAACGCCTGCACCAGCTGCTTCAGGAGCGGTGCCGACGCCCATCATGGTGCTGCTGGGGGCAGATGACCCCCTCATTCCCCAGGAGCATGTGCAGGGTTTCGTGCAGGAGATGCGCCGGGCAGACTGCGACTGGCAGTTGACGCTTTATGGCAAAGCAGTGCATAGTTTCACCAATCCAGAGGTGGGCCAGGATGCCACCACGGGTTTTGCTTACGATCCAGTGGCGGATCGACGCTCCTGGACAGCGCTGCTGGCCTTCCTGGGTGAGTGCTTTGCCCGCCTGACCGAGCAGCAGGATGCGTAACATTGATGCGTGTTTGATGTATCTGGCCATTGATGTCATGAGGGGAATAGCATGTCGGTGAGGGTGCAGATCATTTTTTACAGCATGTATGGGCATGTATGGCGCTTGGCCGAGGCAGTGGCCGATGGGGCAAGGCAGGTTCCAGGCGCCCAGGTTGAGGTATATCAGGTTCAGGAGTTGGTTCCTGATGCGGTCTTGGAGCAGGCAGGGGCCAAGGCGGCTCGAGCGGCATTTGGCCATGTTCCCCTTGCTGCTGTGGATCACCTCGCCGAGGCAGACTGCCTGTTTATCGGTTCGCCAACCCGCTTTGGCAATATGGCAGCCCAGATGCGCAATTTCCTGGATCAGACCGGGGGGCTGTGGAGCCGTGGCGCTCTGGTGGGCAAGGTGGGCAGCTGCTTTACCAGTACCGCCTCCCAGCATGGGGGTCAGGAGACCACCTTGACCAGCATGCACACCACGTTGCTGCACCATGGCATGGTGGTGGCTGGCATTCCCTATTCCGATGCTCGCCTGTCCAGCAACCAAGCGATTTCAGGGGGCACCCCGTATGGGGCCAGTACCATCACAGGTTCGGATGGGCGCATGCCCAGCGATAATGAACTGGGAATTGCCAGTTTTCAGGGTCAGCATGTGACCGCTCTGGCGGCGGCACTGGTTCGAGGCCGTACAGCATGAGTTCGCGCCTTCCCATATGGATCTTGGTGGCCGACAGTGCCCGGGCGCGCTTGCTGGGCGCTGCGCACCGGGCCGCTCCATTGCAAGAGATAGAGGATCTGGTCCATCCCGAAGGCCGCATGCATCCCAGGGATATCACCAGCGACCTGCCCGGGCGCACGTTTGATCGGCAGGGTCAAGGCCGGCATGCCTATGAGCCACCCACTGGGCCCAAGGAAAAGGCCGTTCTGGAGTTTGCCAGAGCCATTGCCCAGGAACTGGAAAAAGCTCGGCGGGAAGGGCTTTTCGAGCATCTTCATCTGGTGGCAGCCCCTGAGTTTTTGGGCATACTGCGCCAGCACCTTCATGAACCCACCAAGGCGCTGCTCGCTTCCGAGACTTCCAGCGATCTGACCATGGCATCGATCGATCAGATCCGCAGGGCTTTACCCGATTATCTCTAGTCAGGGAAAGCTGAGGAGTTCAGGGTCGAGCGCTGGGTATCCTGCCTCTTCTGGAATGTACAAGCTGAGCTGCCCTGTGGCGGGGTGGCTGCGCAGCTGCGGCTGCACCGTGATCTGAGGGGCCTGGCGCGCTGCCTCGATGGCATGTTCGACAGATCGATACAGCGTCAGCTTGTTGAGATTCATGAGCGTGGGGAAGATGATGATCAATTGTTTGGTTTTGGCCTGATCCAGAGCCTGCTGCGGGGTCAGCCATACGGAATCGACCACTTCCCGGCCACCGTGGCTGGCCAACTGGTGTTCCGGGGCGGCAACCAGATAAAAGCGGGTATCAAAGCGTTTGGGAACGCCTTCCGGTGTGATCCAGTGGGCAAAGGGCACCAGGTCTTCCAGGGCGAGTTCTAGCTGCTCCTGGCACAGCACATCACGAAAAGACAGCTCATGGCGCTCCAGTCGACCACGAGTGTCGAGGGCTTCCAGTCGTTCCAGCGTTTCTTTGGATGCCAGCTCATGTGAATGGGCGTGGTACGCCAGCAGCAGACCGGCTTCTTCGTAGGTCTCCCTGATGGCGGCGACGCGATGCGCCCTTTCGGCCGGGGTCAGTGTGCTGCGTGCAGCTTGACCCTTTTCCCCTTTTTCAAAAAAGGGGTCGTGGTCATCGGCGTGGAGGCGGCCACCTGGAAAGACCGCAGCCCCCATGGCAAAATCCACCTGATGGTGGCGCACCACCAAAAAGACGCTGAAGCCTGGCTCTTGCCGACGCAGCAGGACGATGGTAGAGGCGGGGCGCGGCTGGACATTTTCCGTATTCATGCCACAACAAGCATAGTGCATGTTTCGCTCAGCAGCAAAGGCGACTGGTTATAGACCAACCAGTCGGTTAGAATAACCATGTCCAAACCAATCTGGCTATCCGGGGAGTGTGCCAGAAGCCATGGTGACCAGGGCAAAGGGATACGAACAGATAGCCGGTAAGGATGGGGCTGATGCGCGGCGGAGTGCGGGAAGGGCATGAGGGTATCTTGCAGGCTGCCACCGAACTGTTTGCAGCCCATGGCTACAGCGCGGTCTCCGTGAATCAGGTGGCCAAAAAGGCTCATGTCTGCAAGGCGAATGTATTTCATCACTATAGCTCAAAGGAAGGCCTCTATCTGGCAGTCTTGCGCCGCGCCTTCGAGCGCAGCGCCCATATGCTGGAGGGGCTGCGGGACAACAACCAGGGATCGTTGCCCGCCAGGCTCAAGCGTTTGGCAGAGTCTCACCTGGACATGCTGGATAACAATCCTGCCCATCGGGAGCTGCTGCTCCGGGAGATCCTGTTGGGGAGCACGATGCAGGGCAGGGGCATGGCAAAGGATCTGTTTTCCGCCAATATGCGGCGCATCATTGAGCTGCTGACAGACGGCGAGACCGCCTTGCCCCCACAGGCCAACTTGATCTTGATGGCGCTCACGTTATTTTTGAATAATGCCTTCATCTCCCAGTCCAGATCGTTGTTTGAGCAGTTTCCTGATCTGCATGCCATCTTGCATGACAGGGTGGCTTATTGTGAGGCTATGGCGGAGATGTTGCTGCACGGCCTCAGGAGAGGCAAACAAGAAGCCCTGCCCGCCATCGATTGCCATGATGCATGACAGTTTTTGTACGTTTAATTTCATTTCAAGTATGTCGGGAACCGGATGCAGGTATTCCGGCAACAAAACCCCATTGATTGGCTGAGTGTGCTGATCCTGAGAGTCAGGATGGTGCGCTCGAAAATCAATGTGGCGGTTGAGCACCTGTTTAGAAAATGAGGAGTGTAAGGTGAAAGAAGCAAGACGATGGATGACATGGACCGGGGTTGGCGTTGTTGCCAGCCAATTGCTGGTCCAGCATGCAATGGGTGCGGACTTTCTCGACATCTATCGATTGGCTCAAGAGCGCGATCCTGTCTATGCGGCGGCACGTGATACCCTGAATGCCCAGCAGACCTTGATCGCACAGGCCAGGGCCGCCTTGCTGCCCAACCTGAACGCTCAGGCTGGTTACACCTATCAAAATATTCACAACGATTTCAAGGGCGAAGCCAAGCAAGCCAATCAAAACAAGACCAACCCCATGAGGAACTGGAAGCAAAGCGATTATGGCTCTGCCAATTATGCAGTCCAGGTCCAGCAGGCCCTGTTCGATGCCGAGGCGTTGCCCATGTATCGGGAAGCCAAGCGGGCCTACAAGCAGGCCCAGATCCAGTATGACTATGCCCGACAGGATCTCATGATCAGGGTGACCCAGGCCTATCTGAATATCCTGATCGCAGAAGAGCAGTTGCAGGCCACTGTAGCAGAGCGCCACGCGATCGAGGAGCAACAAGCCCAGGCCCAAAAAGAGTTTGAGGTGGGTACAGCTGCGATCACAGATGCCCAGGATGCCCAGGCAAGAAGAGATCTTGCCGTTGCCCAGGAACTGCAATACCGCAATGAGCTGGCGGTTTCCAAGCGTGAATTGAGCCGCATCATCGGCCAAGGGGTACCGCCCTTGCTGGGTCTGGGTGATTCGTTGCGCCTTGCGTCACCAGATCCGGCGGACATGCAGGCCTGGGTGGACCGTGCCTTGCAGGGTAATCTCATGGTGTTGGCGCAACGCGAAGGCATGCAGGTAGCCCAACTGGAGCTGCGCGCCCGCCAGGGAGCGCGGTTGCCCACCTTGAATCTGGTTGCAGGACGGCAATGGTTCGAGGACCGTGCCCCAACCATCGATGCCAGTTGGTATGACAGGACCATGGATACGGCAGGGCTGCAATTACAGATTCCCATCTTTCAGGGCGGCTATCTGATTGCCCGGGCACGGGAGGCCGCAGCTCGGTTGAACGAGAGCAAGGAAAACCTCTTGGATGCCAGTCGTGGTGCCGAACTTGCGGCCAGCCAGGCATACCTGAATCTGGTGACGACCATCGCCCAGGTCCAGGCCTTCGAGCAGGCACTGCAGTCAAGTCAGGTTTCCCTTGAATCCAATCAAGTGGGTCGTGAGGTGGGCACACGCACCCAGGTGGATGTGCTCGACGCCTTGCGGCAGGTCTATGCGGCCCGCCGCGATCTGTATCGTTCACGCTATACCTATTTGCAAAACCAGATCATGCTCAAGTCAGCCGTCGGTGAGTTGGGGGATGCTGATCTGACGGCCATGGCAGCCCAATTGCGGGTACCTCCAGAGCAGCGCGGCGTGACCGAAGAAAGTGAAAAAAAGATCGAATACCCAAGAAACGTCAATCAGATGCCGGCAACCATCGTGGTACCAAGGCCGAATGAGACCATTCATCCTTCCCATGGAAAGCAGTCCGCACCGAGTATGGGAGACAACCCAGTACCACCAGCTGAAACCCCAGAAATGCCATAATGACCGGTGGAGATGGGGGATTTCGTCCTTGACATATATTGTCCGATATGGAAGAATATTGAGCTCTCTTGGGAGGGGTTCCCGAGCGGTCAAAGGGAGCAGACTGTAAATCTGCCGGCTCTGCCTTCGTAGGTTCGAATCCTACCCCCTCCACCATGAAGAAGAGGAGGCAGGTCAGCGGGTGTAGTTCAATGGTAGAACCTCAGCCTTCCAAGCTGATGGTGTGGGTTCGATTCCCATCACCCGCTCCA
>WOZS01000076.1:1304-6258 GCA_011620135.1 Gammaproteobacteria bacterium | reverse complement strand
CGCGCAACAACCAACCACGCATCGGCCGGGTGCTGATCGCCCGCGGCCGCGATGCGGCCGATGTGGCGATTACGACGAGCTACGGTCCACATACGCTGGAGAGTTTCATGGTCTGGACGGACGAGGTCGTGGTGGCTTGAGGTGGCCAAGGCCTTTTCCACGCCAGAGATATCCCTAAAACCCTGGGTTGGATCAGCTCCACGGCTGGGGGGCGAGAAGAACGCTGCTCAAGATCGAGTACGCCCGTCTCTTCGGCAATGCCTCCGCGTGAGGCGCCACCCCAGTGTCCAGATGGGCTAGTCGCCAGGCCGCCGGCTGCCTTATTCAGCATTCAGCTTCAGTATTCAGCGCTTGAAATCCTCCGGACCATGGCGCTCGGCCAGCCGTTCGGCCTCCGGCCCCCAGGTGCGATTGACACGCCGGCCGCGCTGAACGGCGGGCCGCTGGGCAAGTTCTTGTGCCCAGCGCAGGACATGGGAATACTGTGCCACCTGGAGAAACTCGGCGGCGCCATACAGATTGTCGAGCAGCAGCGCGCCATACCACGCATGGACAGCCATATCGGCGATGGTGTAGAGATCGCCGATGAGGTAGCGCCGATCGCCCAGGTTCCGGTTGAGCACATCGAGCTGGCGCTTGACCTCCATGGCATAGCGGTCGATGGGGTATTCAAGCCTGACCGGTGCATAGGCATAGAAATGCCCGAAGCCGCCGCCGAGAAACGGTGCGCTGCCCACCTGCCAGAACAGCCAGGACAGACATTCGGCGCGTTCTGCTCCGCTTGCGGGCAGAAAAGCGCCAAACTTTTCCGCCAGATAGACAAGGATCGCGCCCGATTCGAAGACGCGCGTCGGCGTCGGCGTACTGACATCCAGCAGGGCTGGAATTTTCGAATTCGGATTGACGGCGACGAATCCGCTGAAAAACTGGTCGCCCGCAAGGATATCGATGGGCCAAGCATCGTACTCGGCCTCGGCAATGCCCAGCTCCAAAAGCTCCTCGAACATCACCGCCACCTTCACCCCATTCGGCGTGGCGAGCGAATAGAGCTGGTGAGGATGTCGGCCGACCGGCAATTCGCGGTCGTGCGTGGGGCCGGCAACGGGGCGGTTGATGGCACTGAAGCGTCCCGCATCTTGCGCATGCCACTCCCAGACCCTGGGCGGCACGTATTCGGCGGATTGCTCATCGCTCATTGCACGCTCCTTGGCGCATAGGCAAAGTAAGCCTCTGCATGAGGCTTCTGGCCGATGGCCCATCGGTTCATCATAAAGCCAGCAAGCGCACCGCGCAACCTCGGCTGTCTGATCGGAATGTCCTGCGCGCTCGTGCCGAACACTGATCCAGCCATTCAAGCATCATCTTGCGAGCAATCAGTACCTCCTCCCTTGCTTTGTTTCCACCATCATCGCACCACCCCTGGCGGCAGCGTTGGATGTTCTAGGTGGGTTTCCCATGGCCATCAAGCATCAAGACATAAGTCGCCACTGAATAAGTGTATACTCAGCATCGGCATTGTGATGATCCTCGAACACCGCCTCGAGCGCAGCCCCGATGGGCAAGGGACCACCGGGATCATTGACCAGATTGCCAACCAACCGCACGCCAGGGGCCTGGGGCAAGGCAACCAGGACCACCACATATGGTACGGCATCCTTAAGCGCCGGGTGTACGGGATACCAGACCCGTTGCCAGCTGTAGAGCACACCCCTGGTGTCAGCCAGCTCCTCATCGCCAAGGCGATATGAACCGCAGTGGCGGCAAATCAACTCGGGAGCGCCCTGCCATGTCCTGCAGTCCTGGCAGCGCTGCAGGCACAGCACGTGCCTTGTGGCTCCTTCCCAGAAGGCCTGCCCCAAACCCTCCACGGAAGGGGCCGGGCGCGGCAGACCAGGGGGAAGCACGGTTGCGTTCATGAGCAATCCTCCTAGGAAGAACCAAGTATCAGGTTGCTGACCGGGTTGACCATGGGACCCCCGATCACCATGGACACCTTGGCGTTGGGCACCTGATTGGGCGAGGTGCCGCGCAACTGCCGCACCGCCTCCGTGATCAGCGACAGGCCATGCATATAGACCTCCGCCAGATTGCCGCCCGAGGTGTTCAGTGGCAGGCGGCCACTGGGAGCCTTGAGATTGGCCAACGTGAACAATGCGTTGACCTCATCCGGCTGACAAAAACCATGCTCCACCATGGCCATGACCACCCCGCCTGTGAAATTCTCGTAGCACTGCAGCACGTCCACATCCTGAGGGCCCAGACCGGCTGTGGCAAAGGCACGGCGCGCCACATACTTGAAGTTGGACGTGGGATAGTCTGGGGCATTGCAGGCACTGGCGCCGAACTCTCCGGCCCGGGGATCACCACCGGATGCGGCAGCCAGCAGCACAGCGGGTTTTTGTGCCAATTTCTCGGCACGCTCGGTTGTGGTCAGCAGCAGTGCGGCAGCGCCATCGTTTTCCTGACAGCAATCGTACAGGTGCAGCGGCTCGGTGATCCAGCGCGAGGCATCATAGGCCTCCTCGGTCAGGGGCTTGCCGCGCATGATGGCCCGCGAATTGTTCTGGGCATGATGGTAGCTGGCCATAGCCACCGCCCGCAGGGCAGACTGGTTGACGCCATGCTCATGCATGAATCGCGTGATGCGCATCACGAACAGCTGCGCCGGAGACAGCATGCCATAGGGCATCACATAGCCCATATCACCGGGAATGACATTCAGCGCAGCCCCCTGACCGAAGCGGCCAAACTGGCCCTGGGCAAGACCCCGATAGACCACCGCATAGTCACAATATCCGGCTAGGATGCCTGCTGCCGCGTTAGCCACCGCCCCGCAGCATCCCCCGCCGCCGCCACCCCATTGCATGACTGACATGGCAAAATCCTTGACGCCCAACGCATTGGCCAGGCGTGCCGGGGTATTGCGGTCCTCGCTGTAAGACGAAAATCCGGTGATCTCCCTGGGGTCCACACCGGCATCGGCTGCGGCTGCCTTGATGGCTGCCACGCAGAGCTTGAACTCGGCATCAGGAGACTGGCCGCGCTTGTACCACTTGGTCTCACCAATCCCCACGATCGCTACCCGGCCCTTGATCGACATCATGACCCCCACAGTGTCGCACCGCAGATGGCTACCGATTAACCCGACAAGCCCCCTGGCTTCGCCATGTCATCTGGGTTAAAGACACTAACCGCCTTGCCCTGTCTTATTAAAGGCAGGATATGGGTATTGTCCAGGCGCCCGGCCCGCATTTCGGTGTGTCATGGGATCAAACAAGGCGGATGCCCGCCGGTTTTTCCGGGCGTCATGGATCAGGAAAAGCCGGCTCGCGCCGCATGGGCAAGACCGGCTTTCATGCCGACCTGACAAAAACTCAGCTGGTCAACGGGCAGGACATCCCGCACCATCCGGGTGAACGGCCCAGCACAGGCCCCGGTAGTCGATGGAACGGCCCAACGCGAGCAACTGTTCGCGGTCTTTCACGTCGCTGACAGTCACCACCAGGCTTTCCTGGGGAATATGCTCTGGCATCATCCCCATGAGCACCGACCTCAGAAAGCCAGAGGGGCTCGTAAAATCGCTCCAGTTACCGGTGAAGGGGTCATACCAAACAGATATCCAGCCTTCCTGGGCCAGCGGGAAATCGGCACCCACATCCACCACCAGGTTGCGGCGCGCCACACCGGCACACTCGAACCCCATTTCCTGGGCAGGGGGCCATGCAGTTCCTGGCCCAACCGCCACATCCTGGGTATAGCGCAGCGTACAGCTGGAACCAACCAGTTGGCTCGCCACCGCCTCGGTCCCTGCCTGGTAAACCTGCTGCGCCATGCCGCGCATGGGGCCGAAAACCCCCCGCAAGAATCCCCCGGCCATCTCCCGCATGGGTGCAATCACCTGGGGTGGGGTGAGACGTGCGGTACCCACCTTGAAATAGTCGATCTGCACCTGATAGACCGAAGGCCCTCCGGGCATAAAGTCGGTCAGCAGATTGAGCCCATACCCTGCCACGGGGAGATAGGACAAACCCGGACGCCCCATCGCTCCATAGATGCCGCGTATGGTATGGAGCCCAAGGCGCAAGGCCGCACCGGGGTGGGCAAGAAGTCCTGCCTGCATATGATTCAAATAATTAAAAACCATTTGCGTAGGCAACGCAGAAAGCTCTGGAAGCAGGTTGGGAATGATGGTGGTCAGCAGAGCCACGATTCCATAGGGATTCCCCAAGCCGGCATGAACCAGGTCAGGTATGAAGCTCGACGGGACATCCGGGGGAATCTCGCCTGCGCCATACAGTGGCAGATCCCAATAGGTGCGCACCACGCTGGTCCATTGGCGTCCAAGGACGTCACCGGCATGAGGCAGATTCAGTCCGGTATATTCCATGAAACCATCAAGATCTGCCCCTGTCAGCGAATCGGGCGGCATGGCCGAACCAGCATCAACGAACTGAACCGGCGCCGCGGCAGCAGGCAAGAAACCTTCCAAGGTCGCCAGGCGCACATCCGCTGCCTGAGCGGGCAGTGCCACCAGCAACGCACCGCCACCCACTATGGCGCCTGTCAAGATCGCCTTGATCACGTGTATACCCAGAAAACCGCTGTTCTTGCTGTTCTTCATGTGTCGCATGTCCTCAAATGGCACCCTGGCGCGGAGAGTGTAGGAGAAGCATATGCTTTGTCAAGGTGTTCCATTGCCAGTATCCCGATGATCCATGGGAAGATTCCAGCACATGCCCCAGAATGAGGCGAAGCCTGGAAGCGGACGGACTACAGCAAACAAACTTGAGTAAACAAACTATAGTTAAGAAGTAAAGAAAACCCACATGAACACGGCAACTCATTCCTTGACTGTAAAGGTCTCCCATGGATATTCACTACCAGTCCCCAACCCCCCCTGAACAGGCAATCGCCACACTGGCTGAATGGCTGGCTGGTTCCAGTCGAGGCATCG
>WOZS01000076.1:0-1204 GCA_011620135.1 Gammaproteobacteria bacterium | reverse complement strand
GAACAGGCAATCGCCACACTGGCTGAATGGCTGGCTGGTTCCAGTCGAGGCATCGCCTTCACCGGGGCAGGCATCAGCACGGCATCCGGCATCCCGGATTTTCGAAGCCCCAATGGATTCTGGGCCCGCTACCAGCCCGTTTTCTTCGATGATTTCCTGCGCTCCCAAGAAGCGCGCCGCCAATGCTGGAAGATGCATCTGGAGCTCGGCGCTGCCATGGGAAACATCAAGCCCAATGGCGGCCATGAAGCACTGGCCACGCTGGTCAATCTCGGCATCCTGAGCCATGTGATCACACAAAATGTGGATGGATTGCATCAGGCGGCAGGGGTCGCCGAGGAACGGGTCGTCGAGCTGCACGGCAACGCAGGCTATGCCGTCTGTCTCCACTGCCAGCAGCGGCACGACCTCGAACCCATCAAGACACGCTTTATGCAAGACGAAACGCCACCTTTGTGCCTGGATTGTGGCGGCCCTCTCAAGGTGGCTACCGTTTCCTTTGGCCAACCCATGCCAGAGGCGGCCATGATCCAGGCCACAGATCTTGCCAGAAGCTGCGATCTATGCCTGGTGTTGGGCTCAGCGCTTGTGGTCTATCCCGCAGCCGGGATCCCCATGCTGGCCAAGACCAATGGGGCACGCCTGGTGATCATCAATCGCGAACCCACCGATCTGGATCATATGGCCGACCTGGTGGTTCATAATGATCTCGGGCCGGTGATGGAAGCCGCGGTGGCCCGGCTTTGGGCTGCTGATCGCTTCGCCAGCAAAGCTGCTGGACGTGAGGATGGTTTGATTTAGAGAATTGCGCAGAGGCAAACCCTTGAGCAGGGACGAAGGGTGATTTCCCCGCCGCCCCTCATGGCGGACAGCGCTATGGAGGCAGCCGCACCTGGCAGGCGGCATCTCCCATCACACAGGCCGCGCGGCAACTGCAAGATGTCCTTATAGGTCCTTGCCATCATAGCCAGCTTGCAGAAGGCATCAGGATGGCTCCCAACCCCTGGATGCCCGCTAGAACAATTATCAATTATACTGTGGCGTCCCGAGAGTAGATGGATTTCGAGGAGCTCATGAACAACTGCGCCTGCGCCTGCAAAAACAAAATAAAGGATGACCCTATCATGAAGTTGCTCTATGTAGCGCTGCTATGCATGGCAGCCTTGTGGTGGCGAACCACATTGGCCCAGAATAATGATCCTGT
>WOZS01000075.1 GCA_011620135.1 Gammaproteobacteria bacterium | reverse complement strand
ATTGGCATGCTCTGCTAGGCAGCTTGCCCACGAGTTTGCTCTTTACCTATATCGGCGCAAAACTGGTGCATGTCATTCCAAGCAAGCCATTAAAGCTTATTCTTGCCTTAGGGTTCTATGCTCTGGCACTACAGATGAGTTTTGACTTATTTTGAATATGGTCGCACAACAAAAGACAAGCATTATAATAATAAGCACTCATGCAACTCGTTCCATCTCATGGCAAGGGGCGAATACCGGGGCTGGCCAGGGGTTGGCTGATGCCGGTTGACTGGCGATGGCCGACCTCCCTGTACACCTCGCTGGCTGGCGAGAGCAGGGCATCGCGGCCTTGATGGAAGCTTTGCTGGCGCACGATCAGCCAATAGGCCTTGTTCAACTCCAGGGCCCGTGCCACCGAAGGGTAGAGGGCAAACCCGCTGTCCCGATGCAGGCGCTGCCCGGCATCTTCCCGCCATCGTCCCTGCTCGTCGAAAAAGCGTCTCATCAATTCCTGGTTCTCACGGAACTCGTCTCCAGCATGGTTCTGTTGCAGGTAGGTGGTATATTCGTACTGACCATCGGTACGCATGGGCTCGGGGACGCCTGAAAAGTCCATTCCATGATGCCAGCCGGTGCCCCCGAGCCTGAGCTTTCTTGGAAAGGCAAAACTCGAGTCGGTGGTGGCCCCGATGCCGCCATGGCAGCCCAGGCAGAATACCGTCTCACCCCAGTCCTGGGGACGCAGTTTCCCCTGGGCGTCCTCGATGAAGCCCTGAAAGACCCAGCCGCGGCCATTCTGCCCGCCACGCTCGGTATCGCCGTAGAACGTCTCGAGGCGGTCAGGAGAGCGCCGCTGCTCGGTGTCGTCGTGGTCGGCCAGATCCTGCAGGGCGGCATAGCTGAGGTAGCGATTCTTGCGGGCATAACGCAATTCCTTCATGCGCGCTGCCATGGCAACGCGGCCTTGCTGGTCCACATCCAGATAACGCACGCTGTGCAAGAACTCGGTACCCTCCGGGTAGAGCAGGGCTGCTGCATGGACAAGGCCCAGGTCCTGCAGCCTGCCGGCCTCGCCCACATAGTGCATCTTCGTGCCGGAAGTGCCGGTGTAGCGGATGCGTGCCGCGGTTCCCAGAGTGCCATCACCATCGAGGTCATGGCCAAGGGTCCGCTCATCCACGGGTTGTGGCAGTGGCACATCCTGGGTGCGAATCAGGGCCTCGAGGATGGCCAGGTTGAGCAGATAGATGCCACGGTCTTCCTGGCCCTGGGTAGTGTGGCGAAAGGCGGCTGGCAGGCGGATCATCACATCGTCGCTGGCGCCATTGGCAGGCCAGAAGGTGCCTGGAAATGGATAGTAGGCAAACACGCGCCACCATGTCAGCCGGCCATCTGGTCCATGGTCCAAGCCCTGGTCGTCAAACCGCAAGAAGGCATCGGGCAGGTAGCCGTCCCAGCGCCCATTGTCATTGCGATCCCAGCTGCTCGCCTCCTTCTCGAGGCGTTGGCGCAACAACAGCGTGCCATCGGCAGCCAGGTAATTGCTGGAGCGTACATAGCCCAGCACCTGTGAGTCGCTGATGGCACCCCTTGGGGCGCTGTTGTCCTTAAACAGGTTGTCCCAGTGGTTGAAGCGGGCTTCTTCTGGAAAATCGTAGGTCTGCTGCAGGTTGGCATCATGGACAAAATTGGGACCTGTACCCTGGGTATGGCACACATAGCATGGATTATGTGCCTTTCCAGCAGCATCCAGGGTTTTTGTGTAACACTGGGGCGGGATATAGGCGGCCTGGTTGGGCAAGGTGTCCTGGGCCAGAAGCAGCCCTGGCGCCAGGGCTGACGCCAGCAGGACAGTCATTCCGCGCGACCGTGATGACCGGTTTTTCATCTGGGCCAAGGATACCGGCAGGTGATGACGCCTGCATGACAACATTCTGGAGGGTATGACTGAAAAAAACCACCATGGCAAAGACGAGTCCTTGATTCGGGGATAGGCTTACGGGGCAATGGCATACGGTGCGGCAGGGGGCACCTCCAGCCATTGGACGACCTCCAGCCCAAAACCGCTGAGCGCTGCCATGAGGCGCTTGTGCCCCAGTACGCGCAGACGCTTTGCTCCCAGGTCATGAAGGATCTGGGCACCCACGCCATATTGCTGCAGGGCGACTGTCGTGGGTACAGCGGGTGGTCGCACGTGGTCTGCAGCAGCCAGCAACGCCCCAAGCCCTCTTTCTGCAGCCAGGCCATGGAGGAGGTGTGGCGGCATGCTGAGCGGGTTGTTGCGCTGATGCAGGATGACCACAATGCCGCTGCCTTCATGAACCACAGCCGCCAGGGCATCATCCAAGGACCAGTCCACGCGCTCCCGATGCAGTGCCAGCAATTCATGGTGGGCGCTGGCTGTGTGCACGCGGACCATCGTGGCACGATCACCGTTGATGATGCCATGGACCAGGGCCACATGGTGCATGCCGCTGATGAGGTCCTGGAAAAGCACCATCTCGAAGGGACCATGAATGGTCTCGAGGGGCATGGTCCCGAGGCGGGTCACGGTTCGTTCGTGGCGCAGCCGGTAGTGGATGAGATCGGCGATGGTGCCCATCTTGAGGTGGTGGCGCATGGCGAACTGCTCGAGATCAGGCCGCCTGGCCATGTCCCCATCGTCACGCAGCACCTCCACGATCACAGCACCCGGCTCGAGGCCAGCGAGCCGGGTCAGGTCGCAGCCGGCCTCGGTATGCCCTGGGCGCACCAGCACGCCACCATCCATGGCGATCAACGGAAAGATGTGGCCCGGGGAAACCAGGTCCTCGGGCTTGGCCTCGGGGGCCATGGCCGCCTGGACAGCACAGGCGCGGTCGTAGACGGAGATCCCTGTGGAGATCCCTTGTGCGGCATCGATGGACAATGTGAAATTTGTGCGGCCATCCACATCGGTGCCGGGCACCATCAACGGCAATCCGAGCTGACGACAGCGGGCTCGCGGCAAGGGCAGGCAGACGAGGCCCCTGCCGTGGGTAACCATGAAGTTGATGTCCTGCGGGCGGACGTGCACCGCCGCCATGATGAGATCCCCTTCGTTTTCGCGGTCTTCGTCGTCCATCAGGACGACCATGCGCCCGGCGCGGATCTCATCGAGCAGTTCATCGGTGGAGGACAAGGGTGAAACAGGCGACATGATGGCTTCCTCAGGTGACAAAGGGCCCCTCCATGAGACGTTTGACATAGCGGGCGAGGCAATCGGCTTCCAGATTGACGGGTGTACCAGGATGGTACCATTGCGCGATGGTGGCATGCAGGCTATGCGGGATGAGTGCGATGGCAAAGACATCGCCTGTGAGTTCGGCGATGGTGAGACTCACGCCATCCACAGCCACAGACCCTTTGACGGCCAAAAAGGGCAAGAGCTCTCCGGGGGCGCGGATGCGCAGCCAATGGTTGTCACCCTGGCGCTCCATGGCCAGGACCGTTCCCACGCAGTCCACATGACCCAGCACCAGATGCCCGCCCAAAAGATCCTGCAGTGTGAGGGGCAGTTCCATATTGACCCGGCTGCCCACTTGCAGGCTGCCTAGTGTGGTTCTGTGCAAGGTCTCCGCAGAAAGCTGCACTCCAAAATATCCATTGCCGATGGTCTCGGCGGTGAGGCAGCAGCCATTGACCGCCATGCTGTCACCCAGAGCAGGCATGAAGGGGGCAGGAACATCAAAACCAAGCACAGCGCCATGCGCGAGGCCGCGTACCTCGCGCACCGTGCCCATTCCCTTGATGATTCCAGTAAACATGTGGTGAGCCCTTCAGACCAATGAAACAGCAGCGCTCGGGCGCAGGTGCAGCCTCAGGTCCTCCCCGACCTGCTCCACGGCATGGTAACGCCAGCGCAACCGCTGGTCCAGGCGTTGCACGGCTGGCAGTTCGGCCATCGGGAAAGCTTGATGCCCCAAAAGGGCAGGTGCCATATACACAATCAGTTCATCCACGCAACCAGAGCCCAAAAAGGCCCCCGCCACCCTGGGGCCAGCCTCCACCAGACACTCGTTGACCCCAAGCTCCGCCATCAGCTGGAGGACAGCCTGGGGGGTGAGTGGCCTGAGCGAGAGATGAGGGTAGGGCGGTGCCTCATCAGGTGTTCGTTCACTCAAGACCAGCGCCGGGCCTTCCTCACCAAGGGTTCTGGCATGTGGCTGGATGCGCAGTGTGCGATCCATGATCACCCTCAGGGGCTGGGGCAGGGCAATGGATTGTCCCGCGGCATCGTAAAAGGGGCCGGCGAGGCGTGCTGTGAGCGCTGGATCGTCCCGCAGGACCGTGCCGATGCCGGTGATCAGCGCCCCACTAGCCCCTCGCAGCCGCTGCACATCGGCACGAGCCGCCTCGCCTGTGATATAGCGGCTTTCGCCACAAGCCATGGCGGTGCGGCCATCGAGACTCATGGCCGTCTTCAGGGTGACCCATGGCCTGCCATGCAGGTGGCGCTTGATGAAACCGCGATTGAGTTCCCTGGCCTGATTCGCCCCCAGGCCCACCTCCACGACAATGCCGGCTTGACGCAGGGCGGCAAGGCCCCTGCCAGACACCTGGGGATTGGGGTCCACCATGGCCACGATGACCCTGCTGATGCCGCTTTCGATCAATGCCATGCTGCAAGGTGGGGTGCGGCCAAAATGCGCGCAGGGCTCCAGCGTGACATAGGCGGTGGCCCCCCGTGCCTGCGCTCCCGCCTGGCGAAGAGCAAAAAGCTCTGCATGGGGATCGCCGGATCGCATGTGCCAGCCCTCACCCACGATCGCGCCGTCCTTTTCCAGGACACAGCCCACCATGGGATTGGGCCTGCATGTATAACGCCCTCTGGCAGCAAGGGCCAGGGCGCGCTGCATGCATGCCGTCGAGACATGATCCGCGTGTCCCGATGATGTGCCGGGCAGGGGCTGGGTGGCGCTCATCGCTTCTCCCGATGGTCTGCCTGGAGCAGGGCGATCTCCTGCAGGAAGCCTTCTACGTCCTCGAAGCGACGGTACACCGAGGCAAAGCGCACATAGGCCACAGGATCGAGACGGCGCAACACGTCCATGATATGTTCGCCGATCTGGCGGCTGCTGATTTCCCGTTCGTTGCAGGCCCGTATTTTCTGAATCACCTCGCAGATGGCATGATCCACCGCATCCACCGGCACGGGACGTTTTTCCACAGCCTTGAGCATGCCGGTGCGCAGCTTGTTTTCATCGAATGGTTCACGGCGCTGATCTCGCTTGATGACCGAGGGCATGGGCAACTCAGCTCTCTCGAAGGTGGTGAACCGATAGCCGCATTGCGGGCACTCGCGCCGGCGCCGTACCGCAACGCGCTCGACCAGCCTGGAGTCAACCACCTTGGTATCCACGGCACTGCAGCCTGGGCAATGCATCATGCAGCTCTATAAAGCCACGCTGTCTGGATAGATGGGATGTTCGCGCAACAGAGCGTGTATTTCCTCGTTGATCCCGGCAAGCATGGCTGTATCCTGTGGTGCTTCCAGGATGTCGCATATCCTGGAAGCCAACAGGGCGGCGTGATCCTCGGCAAGTCCCCTGGTGGCCATGGCGGGTGTTCCGATGCGGATGCCGCCGGGGCGGGTGGGGGGGGTGTCGTCGAACGGGATGGCATTCTTGTTGACGGTGATCCGCGCCGCACCCAGGGCTGTCTCGGCAGCAAGGCCGCCATTGGTGGCCGCCGTGCGCAGATCCACCAGAAACATGTGATTGTCTGTGCCCCCCGTGACCACACGATGGCCACGCTCCTGAAACACCCGGGCCATGGCGCAGGCATTGCGCAGCACCTGGCGCTGGTAGGAGACGAACTCCGCTGTGGCCGCCTCGAGGAAAGTGACCGCCTTGGCGGCGATCACATGCACCAGCGGTCCGCCCTGCCCGCCAGGAAAAACAGAGCTGTTGATGCACTTGGCCAGGTGTTCGTCGTTGGTGAGAATGAGGCCACCTCTGGCGCCACGCAGGGTCTTGTGGGTGGTGGAGGTGACCACGTGGGCATGGGGCATGGGGCTGGGATAGAGACCTGCCGCCACGAGCCCGGCCACATGGGCCATGTCGGCCACCAGATAGGCCCCTACCTCATCGGCAATGGACCGAAATCGAGCCCAATCCACATGGCGCGAGTAGGCCGAAAAGCCAGCGATGATGATTTTTGGACGCACGGTGCAGGCCGTGGCGCGAAGCGCATCGTAATCAAGCAGTTCATCGTCCTGGCGTACGCCATAGGTGACAGCATGAAACAATTGCCCGGAATGACTGACCCGGGCACCATGGGTCAGATGGCCGCCGCAGGCAAGATCCATACCCAGGATGGTATCCCCAGACCGGGCCAGGGCCAGATAGGTGGCCATATTGGCCGATGAGCCACTGTGGGGCTGCACATTGGCAAAGCTTGCCCCAAAGAGTTCCTTGGCCCGGCTGATGGCCAGGCTTTCCACCTGGTCGGCTATCTCACAGCCGCCATAATAGCGTTTGCCAGGATAACCTTCCGCATATTTGTTGCTAAAACAGCTGCCCTGGGCCTGCAGCACCCTGGGGCTTGCATAATTCTCGGAGGCGATCAGCGACAGCTCGCCCTCCTGGCGCGCGCGTTCTGCGGTGAGCATCCGCCATAGAATGGGATCGAAGGCATCGAAAGGCAGGAACTCGTGGGGCATCTCTTGACCTCGGTTGCGCAATTGCTTTATTTATTATACTCGTCAATTGTGATTTTTGGGATCGCCAGCCTGGTTCCCTGGGGAAGCGCCTTGCAATATGGTTTGATTATAATGCCTTTTCATGTTTGTTTTTCATAATCGTCACCAATTGCGTCAATATGTGGGCAAGCAAAAAAGCCCTGTGGCCCTGGTGCCAACCATGGGTAATCTCCATGCCGGCCATGAAGCGCTGATGAAGCGAGCCAGTGAGCTGGCCGCGGCGGTGGTGGTCTCCATCTTCGTCAATCCTACCCAGTTCGGGCCCACCGAGGACTTCGCCGCCTACCCGCGCACCGCGGCCGAAGATCTGGAACGCTGCGCGGCACAAGGTGTCCATGCTGTTTTTCTGCCCGACGTAGCCGAGCTCTACCCAGATGGGCTCCCAGGAGCGGTGCGCATCACCTTGTCTGGCCTGGAAAATGACCTGTGCGGCGCCTTTCGCCAGGGCCATTTTGCGGGCGTGGCCTTGGTGGTCATGAAGCTGCTGGGCTTGGTGACGCCCCAGGTGGCCGTGTTCGGCAAGAAGGACTACCAGCAGCTGCTGGTGGTGCGCACGTTGGTCCGGGAGTTGTGCCTGCCCACCGTCATCGAGCCTGTGTCCACCGTTCGCGAGGCGGACGGCCTGGCGTTGAGCTCGCGTAATCGCTATCTCTCGGCTAGCGAACGCCGCCTTGCCCCGGAGCTGTATGCCACGCTGCAAGAGGTGGCGCATGCGTTATCCGCCGGGCGGCGTGATGACATAGCGGCCCTGGAGCACTCGGCCAGCGAAAGGCTCGCCCAGCAAGGGTTTCTGCCAGATTATGTGGCCATCCGCCGGGCAGCCGATCTCCAGCCGCTACCATCACCAGAGCGGGAGATGGTGGTCCTGGCAGCGGCCAGATTGGGCAAAACACGGCTTATTGATAATCTGGAAATAAATCTTTCCTGATTTTCGCCCAAGAATGCTACACTGAAGGCCTGCAAGCCACAGGTGTCATCCTTGGTGACAAGTATGGTCTCGGGTAAAGGGAGTGGAACATGACCAAGTTGACCGAACGCCAGGCATTTCAGGCTCTGCTGAGGCAGAGGCAGAACAAGATGCGGCTGCGGGAGCTCTTTGCAACCGACCCGGGACGCTTCGAGCGCTATTCCTTCGAGGCAGCCGGTGTGTTCGCGGATTGCTCGCGCAACCTCATCGACGAGGCCACCTATCATCATCTCCTGCAGCTGGCGCATGAGGTGGGCCTTCCCGATGCGCGCCGCGCCCTGTTCGCAGGCGAGGTGGTCAATCACACCGAGGGCCGCCCCGCGCTGCATCCCTTGCTGCGTGCCGCCGAGCAGGAGATTCCGTTGCCATGGCGCGGCGTGATCACAGACAACCTGGAACATATGGAGCGCTTTGTCAGGGGGGTGCACAGCGGTCAGATCTCTGGTGCTTCCGGTCAGCCCCTGCACGATGTGGTCAACATCGGCATCGGCGGCTCCGACTTAGGTCCGCGCCTGGTATGCCAGGCGCTGGCAGAGCTGGCCGATCAGCGCATCCGCATCCATTTCGTGGCCAACGTGGATGGTGCCGAATGGGAGGCGGTGCGGCAACGACTGCAGCCTCACAATACCTTGCTGCTCATCAATTCCAAAAGCTTGACCACCACCGAGACCGAGCGCAACACCCAGACCGCTATTGCCTGGCTGATCCAGCAGGGTGTCAGCCAGGATGGTGTCGCCCAGCACCTGGTGGCCCTCACGGGCAACAGGCAAGCAGCTGTGTCCATGGGCGTGTCCGAGGCCCGCATCTTCCCGGTTTGGGATGGGGTCGGGGGGCGCTATTCGCTGTGGGGCAGCAATGGGCTTGCCATCGCGCTGTATCTGGGCATGCCTATCTTTCGGGCCTTGCTCAATGGCGCCCGGCAGATGGACCAGCATTTTCTTTCTGCCTCCTTGAGCGTCAACATTCCGGTACATCTTGCCCTGTATGAATTATGGTACGGCCAGGTGCTGGGTGCAAAGACTCATGTCATCGTGCCCTACGATCAGCGCCTGGAGTTGCTGCCTGCCTATCTGCAGCAACTGGATATGGAAAGCAATGGCAAGAGCGTGGATACGGCGGGCAATCCGCTATCTACCAGCAGCGGCCCCGTACTCTGGGGTGGTGTGGGCACCAATGCGCAACATGCTTTTTTCCAATTGCTGCACCAGGGTACCCATCTGGTGCCATGCGACCTGTTGCTGGTCAAATATCCAGGCCACAACCTGCCCGAGCATCATGCCATACTGCTGGCCAACGCTCTGGCGCAGGGCCGGGCACTGATGTGGGGCCGCACCCTGGCAGAGACCGAAGCGGTGCTCGCGGCTGCCGGCCATGATCAAAAAACCATCCGCCAACTGGCCCCGGCCATGACCTTCCCGGGCAACCGGCCCAGCAACACCATCATACTCAATGCCCTGACGCCCCTCTCTCTGGGTGCCTTGTTGGCCATGTACGAACATAAGGTGTTCTGTCATGGTATCTTGCTGGGTATCAACAGCTTCGACCAGATGGGAGTGGAGCTGGGCAAGACCATTGCCAAGGCACTGCTTGCCCCCCTGCAGGGCGCGCCTGTACCGGAAGACCTGGACAGCTCCACGGCGGGCCTGCTGCAGCGCTTGCGCGATTGACCCTTGATTCCTGCGGGAAGCCCCGCAAGACCTAAGGAGGGCGGCATGAGGAAATTGACCCCGAGGCTGGCTGTGTTTTGCTTGCTGTCTGTTTTCTGCCTGTTGTCCAGGGCTGGCAAGCTGGTGGTATCTGGCGATAATTGGCCGCTGTCGCAGCGCGGCTTCACAGAAGAGCCTGACAGCACCAATGCCTTCGTGGATCATCTGGAGGCTTTTTTTACCCATCGCGGCTCTGGTCAGTGGTTGCCGGGCAAGGCGGGGCGCTTCTTGATCTATGGTGGGGCGGGGCGTGATGTTCTGGCCCAGAAACTGCAAGATGACGGTCACGTTGTGGAATTTTTTCGCCTGGAACCGGCAGCGCCAAGCCTCAACAGGTTATGCCAGTTCGATGGCGTCATGATCCGGCCAACGCCGCCATTTGGCGTCCCCCCAGGATTTGACCCCCAGCCCTTTATCAGGTATCTGCAGATGGGGGGTAACGTCTATGTGGAAGCCAGCGGCTCTGGCCAGAGTGATTGGCAGGCCAACATGCTCAATGGCCTGCTGGAGCCCTTTGGCATCTTGCTGACCGGCACTAAAGATGGCGTCGTCCATGAAAATGTGAGCCTGAATACCACACACCCTCTATTCCGTGGGGTCACAGCGTTGCATTGGCATCAGGGCCATGGGCTGGAGGTGACCAGCCGACGAGGCAATACGCCCATTGCCGGGGAGAACGGCCTGACCATGTTCGTGGTCTCCAGCCTGCCCTGGCGGGGTGGCGCACCATGCGCTGCAGTCGGTAGACTGCCCTTGCCGCCCATTGGGCTGCCTTCCTTGCCCCCACCGGGTTTGGGGTTTCCTCGATCCCAAGGCGTACCGCCGGAAAAAATACCCCTCCACACCCGGCAGCCCCGCCTCCTTGAGGTCGCCTCATGAGCGGTCTCCTGGGTTGTCGGCATACCACGATCACGATGGCTGGGTTGGTGAGCTTGGTGGCCTCCTTTGAGGCTGTAGGTGCCCCCAGGGCTTCTGTGGCCTTCGACGAGATGGCCTATTGTGCCTCGCTGGGGGCGAAACGACCCAATACCCCAGCCCGGGCCCTGGCCGCTGAGCGCATTGACCAGCGCCTCAGGGAGGCCGGACTGACCGTCAGCAGGGAAACCTACACCCTGCCGGCCTTTGTCCAGGATGCGGCTCGATTGCTGATCCTTTCACCAC
The DNA here is from genome assembly GCA_011620135.1 of Gammaproteobacteria bacterium. Classification (GTDB taxonomy): domain Bacteria; phylum Pseudomonadota; class Gammaproteobacteria; order WOZS01; family WOZS01; genus WOZS01. The sequence continues at coordinate 21,451 of WOZS01000075.1, read as the reverse complement.
GCAAAGAGGCTATTCACGCAGAACTGCTCAGTTATTCCGGCAGTGGCTCCATTGAGGCAGAGGCAGTCTATGTCGGGGAAGGCCAGGAGCAGGATTACAGCGGGGTAGACGTCAGTGACAAGATCGTCATCGTGCAGCGCAGCGAGGTGTTGCACCGCCAGGCGCAGATGAAGCAGATCCTCGCCCATGGCGGCAAGGCCATGCTCTACCTCTCAACTGCTCCGGATAACCTCATCCAGGTGGGGGTGATCGAGGATGCCATCCGGCCCATGCCCCCCATCCCGGCTTTGAGCATCGGGGCTGAGGATGGCAAGATGCTGCTTGCCATGTTGCGCCAGGGTCCCGTTCACCTTGCCTTGACAGCCCAGGCCCATCTCGAGAGCGCCACCGGTGAGAACGTGATTGGCATGCGCGTCGGCGCCATCTATCCAGACCGCTATGTGCTGGTGGGCGGACATTACGATTCCTGGTACAGCGGCGCGGTGGACAACTGCACCGCAGTGGGTGCGCTGTTGCAGATGGCGCAGGCCACCTCTGCAGAACCATTGCCTTATACCACCTTTTTTGCCGCCTGGGACAACGAAGAGGTGGGCTTGGTGGGTTCCTACGACTGGATCATCAGGCACCAGGACATGATGACCCATCTCGCCTTCATCATCAACCTGGAGATGGTCGGTGCCGCTGCCCATTTCGGTGCGCAGCAATACCCCCTCTCTGCAGCCGGCCTGTACTTTGCCACCAACCTGCCCCTGTTTTATCAGGTGTTGGAAACAGCAAGCCTCACGCAACACAAGCCTATGCCCATCGTGCCCGCCGAGACGGTGCGCGCCCTCTCGGGCGGTCTGCTGCCCACCGACATCCAGGGCTTCTATACCCAGGGCATTCAAGGCCTTTCCACCACCACGTCAACGCCTTACTACCATACCACAGCCGATACCGCCTATACGGTGGACCCGGGGGCCCTGGACCGCAGCACACGCATCCTTACCCACACGTTGCAGCAACTGGAGCAGGCGCCACCAGAGCGCTTTGGACGCAACGGCATGCCCGAGGTCAAGATCACCCCCAGGTGGGGGGGCGAGGAAACGCCACCATTCCAGGGTTACCTGCTGGATGTGGCGGTCCATGACCACAAGGGCAGGCCAATTGATGACGCCAATGTCACCATTCTGGCGAACCACCAGGGCTACTGGCCGCTTTTTTCGAATCAGGCCAAGCCCCTGGGCAATGGCCATTATCAGATGACCTGGAACATGGCTGCCCAAAGTTTCAAGATGTGCCTCATGGACCCTGCCGCTGCCCAGACCACGCTGACCGCCACTGCGCTGGGCAAGGATTTCATGGCCGAGGGTTTTGCCCGTTTCTCCCCTTGCAAGCCAACGGATCCTGGGGCAAGGTGCTGCGGCATGGCGGAGGAACCATAGGCGGCAAGCCAGGCCGCCATCCACGGCCTAGCCCGTGTGGAGGCGAAAAGATACGCCGGGCGCTCCATGCCCATGCTTCTGCTTGTTCCCGGCGCCAGCCCATCCTGATTTATCGCCACATTTGGTCTGCCATAGGGCAGGGACGGCCCCGGGCGGCATGGAGGATCACCATCTTGCTTTTCCTGAGCAGCCATGGCCCGTCATAGCCCGCGTACCCCGCACGCCGCGCCGAGAGGAAGCTATGCGCTTATCCCCAACAGGATCTTTTCTGCCACCAGGCGCTGCATGAGCAGGGCATCATGGGTTGCATGACCCTGCTGATCGTTGTCGAAATAGCAATAGATCGCCTGGACAGGAAGCTCGGCGAGCCTTGCAATCCATGCCTCGAGCCGCGCCCTGCCATAAGAGCCGCCATAGGGTCCATCGGGGCCATGGAGGCGCACATAGGCAAAATCGGCCGTGCACACCTCAGGGCTCACCAAGCCGTGTAAGTCGAACCAGCAGCAGGCGATGTTGCGAGCACCAAGCAATTCATAGATCGTCAAGCGGTGCCAGGTGGGGTCGCGCAGCTCGAAAGCACAGCGCAGCGTGGCAGGTAGGGCCTGCAGAAAGGCCTGCAGACGCTGCTCGTTCACATGCCAGCGTGGTGGCAGCTGGAAGAGCACCGGCCCGAGTTTCTCGCCCAGGATATGAGCCGCCTCCAGCAGGGCAGGAAGCCCAAGCTCGGGATCGGCGAGCTTTTTCCTGTGGGTGATCAACGAGCTTGCCTTGAGGCTGAATATGAAAGTATCAGGTGTGGCCTCCTTCCAGGAGAGCAATGTATTGCGCGAGGGCAGCCTGTAGAAACTGCCGTTGACCTCCACGCTGCTGTAATGCTGGGCATACCACGCCAGCCATTGGCGCTGTGGCAGCTGCGGCGGATAGAACACGCCGCGCCAGTGGGGATAGCTCCAGCCAGAGGTACCGATGAACCACTGCATGCCTGTCCCCCCGATCACTTCCTCTTGGTTCGGCGATGCCCCATGCCATTCAAGCATCAGGGCAGCAACAGGACGCTTTCCATGGGCAGCTCAAAATTCGTGGAGTATGGGTAAAAGGCTTGGGGTTGCCCTGGCAAGTCAGGTTCTCAGGTTCAGGATGCCGGCAGGCCGCGCTGCCGCAGCCAGTCACTGAACTCCCTGGCAATGATGCGCTCGCCGGTGATGCCGTCTGCGGCAGATGAGGCCAAAAAAACGATGGGGGCAGCCATGATGTCTGGAGACAGCAAGGGGATCACAGCGCGCTGCTGGTCGGGAATCATGCCTGTGTCTGTGGCCCCACCGGGCAACAGCAGATTCACGTCGATGCGGTCTTCTCGCAGGTCTTCGGCCATGATGGCAGCAAGCGATTCGCTGGCAGCCCGTGACGGACCATAGGGGATGAAGCCTTTGCGGCTCATGGTCTCGCGGTTGATGGAGATGTTGACGATCTTGCCCCGGCCTTGTGCCAGGAACAGTGGCACAGCCGCCTTGGCCATGAGAAAATAGCCGGTCAGGTTGGTGGCGACCATGTCGGTGAAGGCCTCTGTGGCCACGCGATAAAACGGCTTGGGCGCGGTGAGAAAGTCTGGGTTCACGGTGCGCATACCGATGCCTGCGTTGTTCACCAGCATGTCGAGCCCGCCCAGTTGTTTCTGGACCCAGTCCATGGTGGCGCCAATGGCGCTTTCATCACGCACATCCAGGATGCGCGGCTGGACATCATAGCCCTGCTTCTTGAGGGTGGTGGTGGCCCGGGCCAGTTGTTCCAGGCCCCGGGCCGCCAGCACCACCGTGGCACCGGCCTCGGCCAGGGCGCTGGCCATGGCAAGGCCGAGACCACTGGAAGCACCCGTGACCAGGATGCGCTGGCCCTGGAGATCGGCCTGGGGCGGATTGCTTGCCATGGACTCTGCTTGCTCCTTATTCGCCGAACGTCTTGGCTTGCGTGCGGTCCAGGCGGGTGCGCTCCAGCATCCAGCGCGGATAGGGGTGAGCCGGCTCGCTTGCCGCATCCAGCTCGGCAAGCTCTGATTCATCGAGGCGCCAGTCGACAGTCTTGAGGTTGTCGGCCAGTTGTTCGGGCTTGGTGGCGCCGATGATGACAGAAGAGACCTGGTTCTTGCGCAGCAGGTAGTTGAGGCTCACCTGGGCGGCACTCAGCTCACGGGCCCTGGCGATGCGCTGCACCACATCCAGGATGCGGTAGCCCCTGTCGTCATCCACCTGCAGGAAGTTCTGTGCCTCCTTGCTGCGCCGGCCGTCGGCCGGACCCTGGCCGCCCCTGGGATATTTGCCGGAGAGAAAGCCACCCGCCAGCGGCGACCAGGGGGTGATGCCCAGGCCCTGGTCCTGGCACAGCGGCACATGTTCCTGTTCGATGTCCCGGGCCACCAGCGAATAGTAGGCCTGCAGCGAGACGAAGCGTTCCCAATTGTGTTTTTCCGAGATGGCCAACGCCTTCATGAGCTGCCAGGCAAAGAAGTTGGAGCAACCCAGGTAGCGCACCTTGCCCTGGCGCACCAGATCGTTCAGGGTGCCCAGGGTCTCTTCCAGGGGAGTCACAAAATCAAAGCTGTGGACGATGTAGAGGTCGATGTGGTCGGTGCCCAAGCGCCTGAGGCTTGCCTCGCAGCCTTGCATGATGTGGTGGCGACTGAGTCCCGCGTCATTGATGTCCCGGCTCATGCGACCGCGCACCTTGGTGGCCAGGATCACCTGCTGGCGTTTTTCCCCGAGTGCCTGGCCGAGGATCCGTTCTGCTTCGCCATGGGAATAGACATCGGCGGTATCGAAGAAATTGACACCGGCATCCAGCGCCATATCCACCAGGCGCCTCGCGGCGACCTCGTCGAGCCCGCCCACCACCTTCCAGTATCCCTGCCCGCCAAAGCTCATGGCACCCAGGCACAACTCCGAGACCAGAAGACCGCTTCTACCCAGCTGACGGTATTGCATGATGGTTGCTCCTGGGACAAAATGACCGTCTTGGCCGAGGCAGCTCGACCCACAGCGTGACTTGCATGATACCAAATACCAAGCCGTGCATGACAGTGACTATCCCGCCGGAAAGCTGCAAGGCCTGACGCGGGCTGGTTCGACGGCACAACAACACCCGACAAGGCCGCTGCAATGTCGGCAGCCTATGGCTCATGATGTTTGGCATGGGGGCTATAGCATGGAAACCGAGATCAACCTCACGGATCGCTGCGTTGGGAATGGATGCCGGATGCCAGCGGGTGCGTCGTGTCCATCCATGGGTCAACACTTACCACCATCTGGCGCAGCCCATCCTCAAGGGCATTCCTGGCGGCCTCGATGTCACCTTGTGGTGCGTGATGGCCTGATCGGGGGGCTTGATCTTGCCCAGCTTGCCGCCGACGCCAAAGAAGCGGTGCAACTGGTGCAGGCCCGGGTAGCACACTGAGCAGATGCGCGTCCTGGTGCTCTTCGCCCATCCCCTGGAGACGAGCTTCCATGCCGCCTTGCATGCCCACATCGTAGCGGTATTGCAAGAGCAAGGGCACGACGTGGACGACTGCAACCTGTATGCGGAAGGCTTTGACCCGGTGCTCTCTCGCCAGGAGCGCCTCGTATACCAGGACATAACCTGCAACACCAGAGGCGTTGCCGGTTATGTGCAGCGCCTGCAACGCGCCGAGGCCTTGGTCTTGTGTTTTCCCGTGTGGAGCTTCGGCTTGCCGGCCATCCTCAAGGGCTTTTTCGACCGGGTGTTGCTGCCCGGCGTGGCCTTCGACATCTCCGATCCGGCCCATGTCCGACCGGCGCTGACCAACCTGCGCCGCATCATGGCTGTGACGACCTATGGGCAACCGCGCTGGATGGCCATGTGGATGGGGGATCCGCCGCGCAAGCTGGTGACACGCTACCTGCGATCCCTGTGCGGCCGCAGGGTGCGTATCAGTTATTGCGCCCACTACCACATGAATGTGGCCACGCGCAGCATCCTGTCTCGTTTCATGGACAAGGTGGCGCAGGCGCTGCGCCAGCTGCCCATATCCTGATATCCAGGCCACCTCTGGCCTGGCCATGCTTGATATCCATGCAGACAACGCGCACATTGACCAATGGCCCAGCCCGCATGATACTAGCTTATGAGTAGACCTCAGCACCGGGCGCCTGCAGGGCGGCTTGTCCATGCCCGAAGGGCCGGCTTGCCATGAGGAGGCGCTGCAGGCAACAGGGCCGTCGCTATACTGCAAACCTGATTGAGAACATATGAAACCCGGCTGGCAACGAACCGCTTTGCTCGATAGTTCCGTGACTAAAAAACGCCTGGCCTCCTGGTACATGGCGGCAGCCTCGCTGGCCTTCGTGGTGGTGATCATCGGCGCCTTCGTGCGTCTCTCGGATGCTGGTCTTTCGTGTCCGGACTGGCCCACCTGTCATGGCGCGCTGTTGCCCAAGGGCGCTGCTGTGCAGGGTGAAGGCCAACTGATCAAGATGTGGAAGGAGATGATCCATCGCTACGCCGCCGGTCTGCTGGGATTGTTGGTCTTGGTGCTTGGAGTGGCGGAAATCATCCTGCGCCGGGCATGGCCCAAGGCCGTGTTCCTGTGGATTCTTATCGTCATGCAGGCCCTGCTGGGCATGTGGACCGTGACTCGCGGGCTTACCCCCGTGGTGGTGGTGCTGCATCTGCTGACGGGGTTGCTGGTGGTGGCGGTGTTGTTCTATCAGGCGCGCTGTTTTGGCATGCCCATGATGGCCTTGTCGTTCGATCCGGTGCGCAGCAAAATCTGGTCTGTCCTCGCCATCATGGTATTGGCGATTCAACTGGCTCTAGGTGGCTGGGTCAGCGCCAATTACGCCGGCTCTGCCTGCCCGGATTTTCCCACGTGCCAGGGCCGCCTGCTGCCGCCATTGCACTTTCAGGAGGCCTTTGCCGTGGAACCCACACCACCGGGAACCTTGCTGGTGGAAGCCGTCCTGTCCCCCCAGGGGCGTATGACCATCCATATGATGCATCGCTGGTGGGCCGTGATGGTGGTGCTGATTCTGGAGATACTCGGCCTTGCGCTGCTCCGCCGAGCCGACAGCCGAGCCCTGGGGTTGGCCCTGTGCATCCTGCCAATCATTCAGGCAGGTATTGGCGCGGGACTGCCCCTGCTGGGTCTGCCGCTGCCACTGGCCTGGCTCCACAATCTGACTGCGTCGATCCTGGTCTTGCTGAGCACCGAAGCATTGGTGCGCGCAAGACGCTGAGCATGAACACCTTGACCGCTGGTGGCATGCTGGCGGATTATTACAAGCTGACCAAACCCAAGGTGGTGGCTACTTTGGTGTTCACCGCCATTGTTGGCATGCTGCTGGCCCTGCCCCCCGGCATCCTGCCGTGGCCCTTGATGGGGTGGGCCACATTGGGTATCGCCCTGTCTGCCGCATCAGGGGCTGCCTTCAATCATCTGCTGGATCGGCATATCGATGCGCAGATGCAGCGCACGGTACAACGACCATTACCCACAGGACGACTATCCGCTCGGCAAACCCTGTTGTTTGCCGCCATGCTGGCCATGCTCGGGTTTGTGGTGCTGGCAACATTCGTCAATGCACTCACCGCCGTGCTGACCCTGACCGCCCTGGTGGGCTATGCGGGGTTTTATACCGCCTTTCTGAAACGGGCCACCCCACAGAACATCGTGATTGGTGGGGCGGCGGGTGCGGCCCCACCCCTTCTGGGCTGGACCGCCATGACAGGCCGGGTGGAGGCCCAGGGGCTTTTGCTGTTCCTGATCATCTTTCTATGGACACCACCCCATTTCTGGGCACTGGCCATTGCCCGCATGGAAGAATACCGTCGGGCAGGCATTCCCATGCTGCCTGTGACCCACGGCGTCGGCTACACGTGTCACCAGATTGTGCTCTATACGCTTCTGTTGAGCGCCATCACGTTGCTGCCCTTTGCCATCGGCATGAGTGGCCTGTTGTATCTGACTGGAGCCGCGGTGCTGGATGGGATCTATCTGATCAAGGTGATCGGGCTGCGGGCCGATCCCCAGCCGCAGCGCTGCATGGCCGCCTTTGGCTATTCCGTGGTATATCTGCTTGGTTTGTTTGGCTTGCTGCTTGCCGATCACATGCTGCTTTAGATGGATGCCTCGGCAGCTGCTTGCGGCGCGCTGCCTGGGGCCGCAGCAGGCGGGCCATCATGGATGGAGGCCGTGGATGAGGCCGTGGCGATCAGGCGTTGGCGCTGGTCTCGAAGCCCGGCCTCCAGGAAGGCGATGTTCTTGGTGCGCTGCACCACACGACCATCGGCCATAAGGGGTCCTGGTCTGGCTGGGCGCAGCATGCTCACCTTGAGCTCCAGCGTCAGTCCGCGACGGGCAGGAAACAGCACGAAGGTCAGCAGGGCCCCCATGGTTTCGTCCAGCAGGGCTGCTACCATCCCCCCCTGGAGGCCACCATGTGGGTTGGTCCAGGCCTCCTGGCCCTCGAAGGTCACGGCTATGGTGCCTGCCTTGGCATCGAAGGCGGTGATCCTGGTGTGCAGGAGGGTAGCTATGGGCGGCTTGGGCCCATATTGCTGCAAAAGGGTTTCGAGCTCTCCTGGATTGCTCATGGGTTCCATCTCCTCAAGCCCCCAATTCAGTTGGTTGATAGTTGGTTGATGAATGAATCATAACCAAAAGACAGCGCTTGTGTGTTTCCCATGCTCAACCCAGGTCTTCCCTCTTGCCGGGGAGGCCATACTGTGCCGTACCGCGACCCAACAGCAAGGCGGCCAGCTCCACGGTGCGCTGGATGATGGCCTGGGCATCTGGTGCATCATCGATCAGTCCTACCCCTTCTCCCACCGCCACAGCCGCGGTGTCGAAATCCTGGTTCATCCTGGCCTGTTCGTAGCGCTCTGACCAGGAACCATACATTGATCTGGCCTCTGCTTCCCGGTGCGCCCATTGCCTGGTCAGCGCATTGTGCAGTACGCGGTAGGAATAAACGTCAGACCAGGGCAGGCCCCGCAGGGCATCGATGGCTGTGGTACGCACCGTCTCATCACCGTTGGCCTGGATGATGCGCTGCAGGGCGGCAAGGGCGGTGCGCGCCTGGCGACAGGCCACAAACCGGCTGCCCATGACCACGCCGTCGGCACCCAGCAGCAGGGCGGCAGCCAAACCCCGTCCATCCATGATGCCCCCTGCAGCCAGCAGCAGGGTATCTGGTGATTGCCTGGCCAGGTAATCGGCCAATTCCGGTACCAGGGGCAACGTGCTGCGCGCTCCCCCATGGCCACCTGCCTCCTGACCCTGGGCGACAATGGCAGTAGCCCCAGCCTCCACGGCGAGTCTCGCCTGCTGCAGCGTCTGCACCTGGCACAGCAGCGGGATGCGGAGCTGGTGCAGGTGCTGGGCAAAGGGTCGCGGATCGCCAAAGCTCAGCATGATGCATGTCGGCGTGAAGCTCCCCAGCAGCTCGTCCAGCACCCAGGGGCGCTGCTGCAAGGCCCAGGTGATGAAGCCCACACCGTGCCGTCGGCCCTGCAGCAAGGGCAATTCTTCGTACAGTTCGGGTTCCCCTGGCAGCAAGCCAGCATAGCCGCCACCCACCAGGCCCAGACCACCAGCCTGGGAGACGGCATCCGCCAAAGCGCCACCTGCGATGAACGCCATGGGGGCACTCAGAATGGGATGGGCAAGACCGAACCGTGCGGTGAGACGGGTGCGCAGCAGTGGTCTGGGTGCAAAAGAGGCTTCAGCCGATTCCATGGTGTATGGCAAGGCTGTCAACAGCGAGCGGTGGCACCGCGCTCAATACGGCACCTGATAGGTTACCAGCTCCTTGCGGTCGCGGTCCACTCCAAGCAGGACGCCTGGTCTGCTGTGATCCCAGGCGATGCCCTGGCCAGGGGTTGCCACCTGGAGCATTTTTTTCCAGACCAGCGCCGTTCCTGCCTCGGGAAAAGCCATGGCATAGACCTCCGGTCTATCGTGGCCGGTTACATAGAGCAGGCCATCGGGTCCGAAGCTGCCCCCGGAATTGCTGCGTCCCGGATTGTCCGGCGTGGCAAACCGTGCCAACACCTCGGGCGGAAAGGTCCATGCGCTGTCGAAGCGCCACTGCCTGTCGAAGCGCACCACCTGCGTCCAACGCGCATCCCGGCCAGGTGTCCCCCCGCGGTCGCCATAGTTGGCAAAGCCCACATACCAGCGGCCATCGTGGTAATCCACCCAGGTGGCCGAGCCGAAGGCAATCCCCAGGCTCTGGGAGCCCGCATGGACAAGCGTCTGCGCATCCCAGACCTCCACGGAACTGCTCATGGGCACCTGGGGGTAGTTGGAATGGGCGGCATACAAGCGGCCCTGATGCACCATGGCGCTGTCCAGATGGATGAAAGGCCCAGCCTCGCCGTCCTGCCACACCCCAAGAAGCGCCCCTGTGTACTTGTCATAACGACCAATGGCTCTGTTGTCCACGGCGTAAAGGCAACAGCGGTCCACACCCACGCCCTGGTCGGCCTGCTCTGCTGGAAACCTGGCGATCTCCCGAGCCTGCACGAAGGCAATGCCTGGCGGGATATCCTGGGCATGACCAGGCAAGGCACCTGGAAGCAAGGCAAGTAATACTGCACCGCTACAGGCGCGTCTGCTTATCCAGGACATGCTCAAACCTAAAAAAAACTGCATTTGTCCATAGTTCACCACAGGCTGTGTGACACCCCCATGACAGGCCCAGCCAAGCATCAATGGAGTGTGGCGGGCCTGGGGAAAGGGGAGATCAGGCGCCTTCCTGCGGCAGACGCTGACAAACCTCTGTTTGATCGTCCTCGCCAAAGAGCTGCAGATAGGGTTCGGCCAGGCTGTAATGGAAACGCCAATTGCAGTCCTTGAGATAGTGACAGGTAAAGCTCAGCCGGCCCGGCCAGAACTCGATGAGCCCAGGGGCCAGTTGATGGTAGCGATAGATCGCCCGGTTCACGCCCTTTTCCGTGGGCCTGAGGTGTTCGCGGACCATGGTGCCATCGGCATAGAAAAACCAGTTCCATTCGCCGCAGCGCCACCCCCCCAGCATTGTACCGGCCTGACCAAATCCAGGCCCGGGCAATGCCAGAAGACCGCACAGCACCAACCCCGGGCTCAAAAGCCACCACCGCCCTATGGGAACCGAAAAAATACAGCGGGGGCTTTTTCTCAACACAGGCATATACTCCTCTTGAGCAGATGGTCATCATACAGTGTCTGACAATGCCCGATCATGATCCCTCGGAAGAGGGCAGCTTGCCTGGCTCGGGAAGGGACCAGGTGCCCTCGAATCCCTTGCCGCAGGCCAGGCCATCCTGACGCAATTTCAGGAGATGGGCATAGACGGAAAACCCGGCTGGCAGATGCAGCGCCTCGGGCAGGTGGGTATACAGCTGGCGCACGATATCGGTGATCTTGATCGAGCCCTGCTGCAACAACACGTCATAGACCTGGCGCTCCCGCTGGAGACGATGGGTGATGATCCGGTTGAATTCCCTTTGGGGATTGGTGATGAAACGACCATGGGCAGGAGCGATGGTCGCAATTGGTTCTGCCTTGAGCCGCTCCAAAGAGGAGAGATACTGACCCATGTCCCCGTCGGGCGGCCCGATGACCACCGTGGTACCCTCCATGACCTGGTCGCCAGCAAAGAGGATCTGTTCCTCGAGCAACAGGTAGCACAGATGATTGCTGGCATGGCCTGGGGTGTACAGCACCTGGAGGGTGAACTCATCGGTGGACAGCGTGTCTCCATCAGTGAGCAACCGATGCGGTTTGAATGTGGCGTCATGATGCCAGTGCAACGCTCCGCCATGCCCCAGGATTTCGGCACCGGTACGCTCGGCCAGCAACGCCGCGGCTGGCGAATGATCGGGATGGGTATGGGTAGCCAGGATCCAGCGTAGGCGCCCTCCCGTGGCGTCCACAAGCCGCGTGATGTGCTCCTGGTGCACGACGCCAGGATCGATGACCGCCACCTGCCGATGGCCCACCAGATACGCGTTGGTTCCAGGGCCCGTCATATATCCGGGGTTGGGGGCGGTCAGGCGCCGCACCAGAGGTGTCAGGGGGATCACCTGGTCGTGCCGAAACTCCTGCATCCAACCCTGAGCCAACATGGTGGCATCACTCATGGGCCGCCCCGTGTCCTGTTCAGGATCGCTAGGGAATGACACCGCAGGCGATCCTTGGACCGCCACCCCCGAGTGGCTCGGGGAGATCGCTGTAGTTGTCACCTCCCTGATGGACCATCAAGGCATGGCCATGGAGATCGGCCACAGTGAGCCGTGGTGCCAGGACAGGCAACAGGGCATGCCCTTGACCGTCCACATACAAGGCAGGCAGATCACCCAGGTGGCCAGGTTCATAGGGCCCGAGATGTTTGCCAGTCTTTTTGGGATCCAGATGCCCACCTGCCGCAAGGCCAGGACCTTGTCGGCCATCTGCGGCGTCATGGCCGCAATCTCCGTGTTCATGGATATGAAAACCATGGAGCCCAGGCGACAGACCGGACAGCTTGGGCGCCACCAGCAACCCATAGCGGTTCGGGATGAACAACACCTCACCGGCTTCCTTGTCGTTATTCAAGAAACGGACGGTCACCCGCAATGGCGTTTCACGAGAGGCGCTCCATGCCCACAGTGGCGCCAGGGCCAGCCCAAACAGAACAAAGCGTTTCCATCGTGCGTGCATAACCTATCACCCATGAATCACCCATGTGCCCTGCCGATGCAACAAATCTGCTGCATTTGGTAAAGTGTATCATCCAGACATCGCTTGTAAAAGGAAAAAATCAAGACAACATGCCCATTCACCTGCTGGGAATCTGCGGCACATTGATGACACCTTGCGCCTTGCTGGCCCGGCAGTTGGGCCATGCGGTAAGCGGCAGCGACACGCAAATGGCTCCACCCATGGGCACCATCCTGCAGCAGACCGATATTGCCTGTTCCCTGGATCTGGATACGGATCACCTGCACAGGCTGGACCCCGATACCCTCATCCTGGTGGGCAACAAGCTGCGCCGTGGCATGCCAGTCACAGAAGCCATGCTCAACGGCAGGCGATCGTTTCTTTCGGCTCCTGCCTGGCTGCAACGGGACGTTTTACGGGGGCGTCATGTGGTGGTGGTGGCCGGCACCCATGGCAAGACCACCACCACAGCCATGATCGCGTGGCTGCTGCAACAGGCAGGACGCGACGTGGGTTACCTGATCGGCGGATGGCCCAGGGGTTTCGAGGCGCCGGCCCATATCGGCAGCGATCCCATCTTCGTGATCGAGGGCGATGAATACGATACCGCCTTTTTCGACAAGCAAGCGAAATTTCTGCATTACTGGCCCAGGACCCTGGTTCTGACCACCATCGAACACGATCACCTGGACATCTATCCTTCCATGGCGCGCTACCTGGATGCCTTCCATTTCCTGGTTCGCCTGGTTCCAGGTAACGGCTGCATCGTGGCCATGCCCGAGGATCCAGGCACGAAGGCCCTGTTGCAGCGGGGCTGCTGGAGCCCGCTTGAGACTGTGGGATCTGGTGGAGATTGGCAGGCCCTACCTCTGGCAGAGGACGCCAGCTCCTTTGTCGTGCAGCACGCCGGCAAAAAGATGGGGCAGGTTGCCTGGTCCCTGCGGGGTGCCCACAACGTGCGCAACGGCCTGGCTGCCCTGGTGGCGGTCGATGGTCTGGGCATCGATCTGGAGGCAGCCTGTGCGGCGCTGGGCCGCTTCCAGGGCATCGGCAGACGGCTCGAGGTTCTGGGCGAGGCCCAGGGCATCACCGTGGTGGATGACTTTGCCCATCATCCCGGTGCTGTCAGCGCTGCCTTGTTGGCCATGCGGTCCATCTGCCGGGGACGTCTGGTGGTGGTGCTGGAGCCTGCCTCCAATACCATGCGCGCGGGAACCCAGCTCGAAGCGCTCGCCACGGCCCTGCGTCCGGCGGATCGCCTCGTGGTGCATCTGCCCGGGGACCTCGCCTGGTCGCTCGCAGACCTGGAAACCGCCATGGGCAAGCCGTGCCAGGGAGGCAAGACGGCAGAGCAGGTGACTGGCCTGGTGACAGCTGCGCTGCGCCCTGGCGACGTGATCCTGTGCCTGTCCAATGCGCCCTCGGGGAGCTTGGCCCGGCAGCTGTGGCAGGCGGTGGTCACGGGAATGCCCCATTGACTTTTCATGGCCTTAATCTATAGCATGCAAATAAGAAGTAGGCTATTATTTAGGGTCCCGTGATGGACAATGAATCGAGACAGGATATGGATCTGGCGCAGTTCGGTATCCTGCTCACCGAGACCGCGCGGCTATGGCGGGCGCGCCTCGACGAAAGGCTGCGTCCTCTGGGGTTGAGCCAGGCGAAGTGGGTCACCTTGTTCCAGATCGATCGGGGTGGTGAAGGCATGAGCCAGAAGAATCTGGCCGAGCGCCTGGCGATCGAAGGCCCCACCATGGTAGGGCTCCTGGATCGTTTGGCCAGGGATGGCTGGATTGAGCGACGAATCACCAGCAAGGACAGGCGCAGCAAAGAAATCTACCTCACCGAGCAGGCCAGAGAGGTCCTATCGGCCATTACCCAGGCGGCCCAGGAGATGCGCAGCGAGTTGCTGGCGGGTATCTCTCATGACGACCTGGTGGCTTGCATGCAGGTTCTGGCCACGATACGGCAACGAGCAGAGAGGCATGGAGGGTAAGAATGACCGATGACAGTCAGCAGGGCGCTGCAAGGCCGTCCCCAGCCAAAATGGCCCGGGTAAGCACCCGGCGCTGGTGGCGACACGGTGCGTTGCTGGTGCTCGTGGTGCTGTTGCTGGCCTATCTGCTTCATTGGTTGCATCGGCGTGCCGTGCATGTCCACGAGGTGGATGCCCAGGTGCAGAGCCACATGACCTCGCTGGCCAGCCGCCTGCCTGGCTGGATCATGGCGTTTGACCTGATCCGCGGCGACCATCTGGAAAAAGGTGATCTCGTAGCGCAGGTTGACAACCGGGAGGCGCGTCAGCAGCTCCTGGCGCTCGAGGCCCAGGAAGCCACCCTGGCCGAGCAGATTGCCCAGCTGGACGTGCAGATCCAGCTCTCCAGGGGGCAGCGCAAGAGCCAATACGACGCCGCCTCGAGCGCCATCACCGCCAGCGCGGCGCAACTGGCTGCAGCACGCGCCACCCTCAGGCAGACAGAAGACGACTACCATCGCCAGGAGGAGCTGGTTCAGCGGCATCTGACCTCGCAACAAAACCGTGACCATGCCCTGCGCGACTATCTGACCGCCAGGGAAACCGTCCGCCAGCTCGAGGCCATGCTGGCCACACGCCGTGCCGAGCTCAACGAGGCACAGGCCCTGTTGCTGGAGCCGGCTTCCCTGGAACGCCAGCAGGCCGCCATGAGGCGCCAGCTGGATCAGGTGCGTGCCCAGCGCGCGCAACAGGAGCTCAATGTCGATGATCTGCGCCTGGAAGCCCCCTTGCAGGGCATCGTGGATGAGACCTTCATCGACCAGGGGGAATATGTGTTGGCGGGTCAATTGCTGCTGATGATGCACGATCCGGATGATGTCTGGGTGGATGCCCGGGTGAAGGAAACCCTCACTGAACACATTCGCGTGGGACAGCCGGCCACGGTCCATGTGGATGCCTATCCGGGCCGGACATTCCAGGCGCGGGTCTGGCGCATCGGCAAGGCGGCCACCAACCAGTTTGCCCTGCTGCCAGACCCCAACCCCAGCGGCAATTTCACCAAGATCACCCAGCGCATTCCTGTGCGGCTGTGCGTTCTTCACGACCGGGTATTGCTGAGTCCGGGCATGATGGTGGAAGTGGACATCGATACCAATGGTGCCATCGTGCCGCCCCCTGCTATGCCAGGCATCGCCCAGTGTGCCCATTGGGTGGACGAAGACAAGTCAACGAGAGCAAGGCCATGACACCGCCTGGACAGCGGCTGGGATAGGTCATATGGCCAGCATCGATGAGCTCTTCGCGCGTCATGGAAAGGGTTACAAGTGGCTGGCCACCGTGACCTGCTTGTGCGGGGCCATCGGCATGACCATGGCCACCACCATCGTCAACGTGGCGCTGCCCCATATCCAGGGCGAGTTCGGCATGACCCCCGATCAGGTGGCCTGGGTGTCCACGGGGTTTCTGGCCGCCAACACGGGGGCCATGCCCGCAGCCGCCTGGTGCGTGGACTCCTTCGGGCAGCGCCGGACGTATCTGGCGGCCCTGCTGGTGTTCATATTTTCTTCCATTTTGGGCGGCCAGGCCCCAGGACCCGGCATACTGACCATCGCCCGGGTGATCCAGGGTGCGGCAGCAGGGCTGATCCAGCCCTTGGCCATGATCACCATCCTGCGCGTCTATCCCAGGGAACAGCAGGGTTTCGGCGTGGGCATGTATGGCATTGGCATTGTGGTAGCACCCGCGATCGGCCCGAGCCTCGGCGGCTGGTTCGTGGACAACATGAGTTGGCGCTGGGTGTTCTATGTGCCCTTGCCATTTAGTGTGCTGGCTTTCTTGCTGTCCTGGATCCTGATGCCGGATCGGGAAGGCAGCGGCAAGATCTCCCGTTTCGATTTCATGGGTGCTGCCCTGGTGTACCTGGCCATCTTTGCCGCTCTGGGCGCCATTTCCAATGGACAGCGCCTTGGTTGGGATCATGGCATGATCCAGGCCATGCTGCTGGTCTCCGCGCTGGCTGTGGGCGCATTTTTCTGGTGGGAATTGCGCACCCCAGAGCCGCTGGTCAAGCTGGACATGTTCCGCAATCCGGGGTATGCCTCGGGTGTGGCTGTGGCCTTCATCTATGGCGCCGGGCTCTATGGGGTCACGTATCTCGTGCCGTTGTTCGTGGAACAGATCCAGGGCATGAACCCCACCAACTCCGGCTTGTTGATGCTGCCCGCGGGGTTGGCGCTGGGCGTGGTCTTTCCGCTGGCCGGCCAGTTCTCGGATCGCTTTCCAGCCCATTACAACCTGATCCCGGGCCTGTTGCTGTTTTCATTGTCCTGTTTTTATCTGGCGGGCATCGACCGGCATTCCAGCTTTCATGTGGTGAGCATTGGCCTGATCCTGGGGCGTATCGGCTTGGGATTGCTGCTGCCGGCCATGACCCGGGGCGCCGTACGTCATGCGCCGGCCGCCTTGACCAATTATGCCTCGGCCACGGTGAACTTCATTCGGCAGCTTGGCGGCGCCCTGGGAGAATCCCTGCTGACGCTTTTTCTGGACCGACGCGGTACATTTCATGCCCAGATGCTCTCCTATGCCGGCCCTACGGTCGTGGACTATAACGGACAGACTGCGGCGAGTGCTTCTGCCCAGCAGCTCATGCTCAATCTCCAGATCCTCTATCCTCAAGCGGGCGTTTCCCCGGAGAACGTGATTCCTGGAGCCGTGCACTTCCTCAGGCGCATGCTGTACCCTTGGGCGCAGACCAAGGCTTTTCAGGATGGTTTCCTGGCTGTGGGCGTGTTCTTTCTCTTGGCGATCATTCCGGCTTATATTGTGGGAACCTACAAAAGGAGAGAAACCTAGATCTGAGGATACTCAGAAATGGGCTGCGGCTGCCAGATAACAGGCCATGGCTCTGCGCTTGCAGAGCCATGGCATCAGGGTGTACGGACAGGAGGAGCATACATGTATCAGACTGTGGTCATGGCTTTCGATGGCACCCTGGAGGGGCGGCGCGCCCTGAGCGAGGGTGCCGACTTCGTCTCCAAGCTGGGCGCCACCGTGCATCTGTTGGCGGTGCTGCGGCCCCCCAGCGGCATCGCCCTTGCCGAAGGCGTCTATCCCCTGGATGCCCTGAAGGAGGACCAGGAGCGCCTAAAGTCCATCGTTCAAGAAGGTGTCGACCTACTCAAGGCCCAGGGCGTCCATCCACACGGACACATAGCCTTTGGCGACCCGGTCCGACAGATCGCCCGGCTGGCCGAGCTGGAAAACGCCGATCTGGTGGTGGTGGGTCACCGCCGCCGCGGTCCCTTGGCCCGCTGGTGGCAGGGATCGGTGGGCATGTCCCTGTTGGATCAGTTGCATTGCAGCCTGCTCATTGCCATGAAAAAAACAAAGAATGATCAGGTCGCCGAATGACCCCGTGTGGCAGCGGTCCTGGCAGGGTTTGCAGGAGCGGGGGGGTCGTCAACAGGGTGAATCCTCATGAGTAGCCATGCTCCAGCCGCCTCCTTCATCCATCCCACCTGGACCTCTGCCGCCAAGGATGGCGTGGGTACGGCCCTGCATGGCCCACGGGTCTGGTTCACCGTGGCAGAAGGCATGCTGACCGAGTGCTTCTATCCGCGCATCGACATCCCGCAGACCAAGGAACTCAATTTCATCGTGGCCGATGATCGCGGGTTCTGGGTTGATCTGCGCAGCACCAAGCACTACACCCTGACCGAAGCCTCGTTAGGTGTGCCGGCGTTTACCATCGTGCACCAGCATGCGCGCTTCCACCTGACCTTGCGGCTGTGTGTCGATCCCAAACGCGATGTGGTGCTCTGTCAGATCCACCTGGAAGGGGAGGAAGGGCTCGCGCCCTATGCATTGCTGACCGCCCGTCTCGGCGAGAACGCCACGGACAATCTGGCCTGGGTGGAATGCCACAGCTCTTTTGCGGCCTTGTGCGCGGCCCATGGCCCCTTTGGGCTTGCCTTGGTGGCGGCAGATGCTCATGGGCAGGACGCCCTGTTGCGCACCAGCGTGGGCTTCGTGGGGGCAAGTGATCTGTGGCAGGATTTTGCCCGCCATGGACGCATGACCTGGAGCTACGACCAGGCTGGTCCTGGGTATATGGCCCTGGGAGCTCGCCTGCCACCACAGGCCAACATGGCGCTGGCTTTTGCCACCAGCGCCGCATCGGCTGCAACCCTTGCCATTTCCGCGATCCATCAGCCCTTCAACAATGCCTGGAACACTTATCTGCACCAATGGCGCGTGTTCCTGGCCGATGTGGTGCCCCCGGAGGAGGTGACAGCGGACCTGTGGCCGTTGGTGCTGCGTTCGGCTGCGGTGCTCAAGATCCTCAAGGACCACACCTTTCCTGGTGCCATGGTGGCCAGTCCGGCCACACCATGGGGACCGGCCGCCACCCATCGTGGGGGGTATCATCTGGTGTGGTCCCGAGACCTGGTGGAAAGCGCCGGAGCATTTTTTGCGTTGTCCTTGCCGGGCGATGCCCGGGAGGTGTTGCGTTATCTGATCGCCACCCAGGAAAACGATGGCCACTGGCACCAGAACCAGTGGCTCGGTGGCCGTCCCTACTGGAGCGGCATCCAGCTGGATGAAACCGGATTCCCCGTTGTGCTGGTGGGCAAGCTGGCTGAACACCGTGCCCTGGAAGGCACCCCGGTGCAGCCCATGGTGCGTCGGGCCCTGCGGTTTCTCATCCGGGAAGGCCCCGTGACCAGCCAGGACCGCTGGGAAGAGTGTCGTGGGCTGAACGCCTTTACCCTGGCGGTGATGATCGCTGCCCTGGTGGAGGGGGCTGCTTTCCTGGATGAGGTCGAGGCTGCTCTCGTGCTGAGCCTGGCCGACGAGTGGTGTCATGACCTGGACAGCTGGCTTTTTGCCCAGCACACGAGCTTGAGTGAGACGTGCGGTGTTCCTGGACACTATGTGCGCATAGCGCCGGCTGGCGCCCTTGACGACCGGGCCGCCCTGCATGAACCCATGCTGATCAAGAATCGCAGCGATGGTGCAAGCCCGCCTGCCTGTGAGCAGGTGGCGCTGGACTTCCTGCAACTGGTGCGCTTTGGCCTGCGACGGCCAGACGATCCGTGCATCATGGCCTCGGTGGCGGTGGCCGACCGCTTCCTGCGCGTGGCGACACCTGCTGGGCCTTGCTGGTATCGCTATACCGGGGATGGCTATGGCGAGCATGACGATGGCATGCCATTCGATGGCACGGGCCGCGGCCGGCCCTGGCCGTTACTGACGGGCGAACGGGGTCATTATGCCCTGTGCTGCGGCGAGGATGTCACCCCCTACCTCAAGGCCATGGCCGCCATGACCGGCACAGGCGGCCTGCTGCCCGAACAGATCTGGGATGGTCCCGCCCTGCCAGGTCTGCGCCTCGAGTCCGGCAAGCCCAGCGGATCGGTCATGCCGCTGCTCTGGGCCCATGCCGAGTTCGTCAAGCTGGCCTATAGCCTGGCGCTGGGGGTGCCGGTGGACCGGCCAGCCAACACGGCGGCACGATACAGCCTGGGCGTGCCCATCCCTGGGCAGCTCACCTGGACCATGTGGCAACCACGGCGCGCCATCCCCCAGGGCCGTTTGCTGCGCATCATGCTGGACAGGGCTGCTGACGTGCATTGGGGCGTGAATGGCTGGCAGCAGGTACAGGATATCCCGACGACCGCCGCAGGCAGCCTGGGCCATGTGGCATGCCTTTCCTGTGATGGACTTGCCACCGGGGAGACGGTGCAGTTCACCTGGCGCTGGCGTGATTCTGGCCAGTGGGTCCAGCAGGACCATCAATTGCGCGTGGTTGCCCCATGGCATCCGGAGGGTGTGGTCCTGAGGGATCGCGACAGCCCGGATGTGGCTCCAACGGCTCTCCAGGCACGTCGTAAGTCATGAAACGGCTGATGACCAGGCTACTGCTCATGTCGTGCGCCGGCGCAGGCTTCATCTCGCTGCTGGTGGTGGCCAGCCACCGTGGTGAACCCCTGAGCAGCGCCTGGTTGGTGGTGGCCGCTGCCGGGTGCATGCTGGCTGCCTATTTCACCTATGGACGACTGGTGGCCTATGGTGTGCTGGGCGTGGACGACAATCGGCCTACCCCGGCGGTGCGCCTCAACGATGGCCGCGACTATGTTCCCACGGAACCCGTGGTGCTTTTCGGTCATCATTTTGCCGCGATTGCCGGCGCTGGTCCCCTGGTGGGACCGGTGCTGGCGGCCCAGATGGGCTATGTGCCAGGTGCGTTATGGATCATCATCGGTGTCGTACTGGGCGGTGCGGTGCAGGACATGGTGGTCCTGTTCGCCTCGGTCCGCCATGATGGCCATTCGCTCGGCGAGTTGGCCCGCCATGAGCTGGGTCAGTTGGGAGGGCTGATCGCATCTGTGACTGTGTTGATCATCATGGTGATCCTCATTGCCGTACTGGCACTGGTGGTGGTCAATGCCCTGCGTGACAGCCCATGGGGGACGGTGACCTTGCTCCTCACCCTGCCCATCGCCCTGCTCATGGGCTGTTATCTGCGCTTTGTGCGCCCCGGGGCGGTGCTCGAGGCTTCCTTGGCAGGCATGATCCTCCTGGGCGGTGCCTTGTGGTTGGGTAAGGTGGCAGCGGATGCCTCATGGGGGCAGTCCTTCACATTCCAGGCGGAACCCATTGCCTGGGCGTTGATGGCCTATGCACTGCTGGCGTCCATACTGCCGGTCTGGTTGCTGCTGGCGCCCCGGGATTATCTCAGCACCTTCCTGAAGGTCGGTTTCATCCTGTTCCTTGCAGCCTTGATCATGGTGGTGCAGCCAGACCTGGCCATGCCGCCGGTCAGCCGCTTTGTTCATGGCGATGGCCCGGTGTTCGCTGGCGGCCTGTTTCCCTTTCTGTTCATTACCATCGCCTGTGGCGCCGTCTCCGGTTTTCATGCCCTGGTGGCCTCAGGCACCACCCCGAGGATGATCCAGCGCGAGACCCATATCCTGCCCATCGGCTATGGTGCCATGCTCACCGAAGGTTTCGTGGCCATCATGGCGCTGGTGGCAGCCTGCGCCTTGCAGCCAGGCCTGTACTTTGCCCTCAATGCACCGGCCGCCGTCCTGGGCTCGACACCTGGCAGCGCAGCACACGCCCTGGCTGCCCTGGGCTTTGCCGTGACCCCACAGCAGCTTGACGAGGCAGCCCGCTCCATCGGCGAGACCAGCATTCTTTCCAGGACAGGTGGCGCGCCCACGCTGGCCATGGGCATCGCCGCCATTGCCGGACAGGCCTTTGGTGACCACCTCGTCGCCTTCTGGTATCACTTCGCCGTCTTGTTCGAGGCGGTGTTCATTCTCACCACGCTGGATGCCGGCACCCGAGTGGGCC
>WOZS01000047.1 GCA_011620135.1 Gammaproteobacteria bacterium | reverse complement strand
GCGATGGCACATCAACGTGCCCTGGCGGCGCTGCGGATGGTAGTACACACTCCGGGTATGGCCATAGTCGACGAACAGCACGAAACCGCGCTGCAGACCTTCAAGCCATGTGGCCAGTGTAGACGGCAGTCCGGGACGGCATTCGGTGATATAGGGTGCCGGCCAGGGCTGAGGGCAGTCGCCCTCCAGGCTCTCCAGGTGGGCCAATAAGGCGGGGGCCACCTGCCCACCGCACCAGCCCAGTGGCATGCCACACACCAGCACCTCGAAAAAGCCATCACGCAGCTTGGCGACCCGCTTGGCAGGCAACGCATCCAAAACCTCATTGCCCAGCAGGACACCCTGCCAGGGGGTTGCGGGCGGTTCGGCATGCCACCTGATGCAGTCCCTGAGCCAGGCGGCTTCATGCTCCAGGCGCTCCTGACCCAGGCGGCGCAGGAAGGGGCTCGGCTCCACGATATGATAGCGTTCGGGCAGCGCATCCAGGGCGCGCAGCGCCGGCAGCAGCGCGCAGGCCAGCGTGGCATCGGCACCGCCCAGCTCCATGATGACGCCCTGCCCCAGGGCCTGTAGGCATTGAGCCAGCTGCATGGCCAGCAGCCTGGCATACCAGGGACCGAGTCCTGGAGCGGTGACGAAATCGCTGTGGTTGAGGCCAGGTCGGGTCTGGTAATAGCCGAGCTCGGGGTTATAGAGCACGGTGGCCATGTACTGGTCGAACGACATCGGGCCATGGCTTGCCAGGTGTGCGGCCAGCACGTGTTCCATGGCGTGCAGATGGTCACGCGCCTGGGCAGTGAGTGCCGAGTAGCCCAACTGGGCGGCAGGGGCCTTCGGGAAAGACTCCCGGCTCACAGCCCCACCCGATGCTCCAACTGGTTCATCCAGGGCAGCATCTGCGCCATGGCCTGGTCGGTTGCCGCCGCAAGACCTGCCACTGCCTTGGTGGCGGTGGCGCCATCCACAGGGGCGCTGGTGGTGAAGCGGCGCGCGCCAAGGATCTGCCGATTACGGCGCGACCAGGCCATGGCAAGCCAGCTCACCTTGGCCTGGGCCTTGCCGCCGGCATCCATCTCCACCAGGAAGGTTTCCAGTTGGATATGCAGGGCCATCACCGCAGGGGGCAGCTGCTCGTGGCGTGATGGCTGCTCCACCGGAGGCGACATGGCGGCACGCAATCGATTCTGCAGAAGCTCTTCAGGTGCTGCGACCCAACGCACCCCCTGGAACGAGCGCAGCTCGTAGGGATTTTCCGTGGCCTGTCGGTAAAGGATCTTGATGTCTTCAAGCCATATGGGGCTGCTCACCTTGACATCCCAGAACATGGCATGTGGTGTCTGGGAAGGTGTCGTATCGGCCGGACCCAGGTCGAACTGGAGTGCTGCGGGCTCAGCCTGGGGCAGGCGTACGCAGCCTGCCAGCTGCATCAAGATGAGAGCCATGAGCAGACGGATAGCGGTCATTGAGCTGGTTCCTGGTGGGATTGGTCGTAGTCCGGTGCTTTGCTGCCTGTCAGCAGTTGCCGAGGGTTGTGGCGCAGGTCCTGGGAGAGAGCCTTGAGCTGGCGCATGGCCTCTGTCAGTTGTGCCAAACCCTCTTCCAGCTGGGGCAGAGTTTCCCAGGCAAGGCGCTGGGTCACCTCCCGACCACTGCGCCCCAGGGCGCGAAAATCGGCCAGCGTGCCCTCGGCCTGGGCGCGCTGGTCTGTCAGCGCAGTCAAAAAACGATTGCCATTCTTTAGCAGATCCTGCAGCTCCTTGCTCAACTGGGGCATGCCCTTGACGCCTTGATCCAGTTGCTTGCTCAGGGATTCGATGCGCCTGGAGGTGGCTTCCACATTGCCCATGATGCGGCTCAGGCGCTCCTGGTGCTCGGCGTCGAACAGGGCGGCCAGGCGGTCGCTGATGATCTCGGCGTTGTGCAGGATGTGCTCCCCCTTGTCCTGCAATTCATCCAGCATGGAAGGACGCATGGGAATGCGGGCTGGGTGTTCCGGGCTGGTGGTCAAGGCAGCCTGGTCCTGGCCATCATCCTGGAGTTGCAGCTGGGAGGTGCCGGTGACCCCCTGAATGCGCAGTGTGGCGTAGGTACCCTTGGTGACGGGTACGCCTTCGTTCAAGGCCACATCGATCTCGATCTCGGCGCTGTTGCGTTTTGAAAAGCGGATGGCCTGGACGCTGCCCACCGCCAGGCCGCGAAAGTCCACGGTGGAATACGGCGCAAGCCCGGTGACCGACCCTTTGGAGACCACCACATAAGGTTTTTTCACCGTGTGATCGGCCGAGAGCCACCAGAAGGCCACCGCCAGACAGCCCCCCAGGGCCAGCACGAAAAGGCCCGTGGCAATGGCAAAGGAACGGCTTTCCATCAGCTGCTTGCCAGGCTGCGGGCACGCAGCAGCCGTTCGGCCCGTGGGCCATGGAAGAAACTCTTGATGAAGGGATGGCTCACAGCACTCACCTCGTCCAAGGTACCCAGGGCAATCAACCGCTTGTCCGCCAGGACCGCGATACGGTCGCAGATGTCCACCAGCGTGTCCAGATCATGGGTGATCATGACGACCGTAAGCTCCAGCTGGCTGTGCAAGGAACGCAGCAACGCCACGAAATGGTCGGCGGCGATGGGATCGAGCCCCGCTGTGGGTTCGTCCAGAAACAAAAGCTCCGGGTCCAGCGCCAGGGCACGGGCCAGGGCAGCTCGCTTGATCATACCACCTGAGAGCTCGGCGGGCAGTTTCAGTCCGTCCTGGGCCTCGAGCCCGGCCATGGCCAGCTTCACCGCCACCAGCTGCTGGATCAGCGCGCCATCCAGGATGCGCAGTTCCCGCAAGGGCAGCGCGATGTTTTCCGCTACCGTCAGGGCTGAGAACAGGGCACCACCCTGAAAACACACCCCGAAGCGCTGATGCAGGTTCGCGCCCTGCATGCCATGCATCGGCTTGCCAAAGAGACGTATGCTGCCGGCGGTGGGTACGGTCAGGCCTATCATGTGGCGCAGCAATGTGGTCTTGCCGCTGCCGGAGCCGCCCACCAGCCCCATGATCTCTCCGCGAAGAACCACAAGGTCGATGCCATCATGCACCACATGGTGGCCGAATCTGGTGACCACCCCGCTCATGGCCACCACCTCTTCCCTGGCGTCGCGTTGCATGACATCCCCGTTGCGGCATGGCTCTCCTGCGATTTGCGTGATGGGCATGGAATGTGGCCCCCTATCCTAGCCCACGTTGCGCAGCGCGATGGCAAAGATGGCATCACACAGCAGCACCAAGGTGATGGCCAGCACCACGGATGTGGTGGTCTGTTGTCCCAGACTCTCGGTATTGGGCTTGACCTGCAGACCGTGATGACAGGCCACCAGGGCGATCAAGGCGCCAAAGACAATACTCTTGACTATACCGATGGTGAGGTTCACCACCGGCATCATCTCCTTGATGCCCAGGATGAACTGCATGTAGCCGATATCCAGCTCTATCTTGGCGGGCACCATGCCACCAAACAGACCCAGGGCATCTGTCCACAGCGTCAGCAGGGGCATGACCACCATCAGGGACAGAACCCGCGGCAGTACCAGCCGGCGCCACAATGACAATCCCAGCACCGCCATGGCATCCAGCTCACCGGTGATGCGCATGCCACCGATGGCCGCGGTGATGGCTGAACCGGAGCGCCCGGCCACCAGGACGGCCGCCAGCATGGGGCCCATCTCCCGGGTGACGCCGATGGACAGGATCAGGATGATCGCACTTTGCGCGCCATAGATCTTCAGTTGTTCGGCGGAGAGATAGCTGATGACGATGCCGATCAGCATGCCCACCAGTCCTGTGATGGACAACGCTTGGGTGCCAGCCTTGTGCACATTGGCCGAGATTTCCTTGAAGGGCATGCGCAGGGGGTTTTTTATCGCACCGACCATCTCGATGACGATATACCCGAATAGTGTCAGCAACTCCAGCAGGGTCCCCGCCCCGCGCCGGGTGGCCCGCCCCAGGGCAGCCAGCTGATCCAGCACACCCTTCCTGGCCTTAGGTGGCCGATCGCTCCCCCCGAGCTCCGCCATGTGCTCCAGGAAGGCTGCCGTATCCGGATTGCATGCCAACTGGGCTGGTTTCTGGCCACCCCAGATGCGCCACAGCAGCAAGGCGCCGGCTGTGTCCAGCGCTGAGAGCTGACGCAGATCCCAGCCCTCGGGCCGGCGTGCCGCCAGGCGGCGAGCCTGTTGCTCCAGGGGCTTGATGCGGCTTCCCAGGGCCAGCAAGGTCCACGGACCGCTGAGGATCACCGTGCCATCCTGCTCCAGGCGCAGGGCAGGCGGGTTCTGTGATGTGGCAGACCAGCAGGCCGGATCGCTTGCGGCCTCCTGTCTTGCAGGCGGTTCATTCATCGATCCTTCAAGATGGTCTGGCCAGACAACGCAGGCAGCTGCGGCATGGTCTGCTTGGGAAAGCCACCGCTTAAGCTTTCCAGGAAGGCCACCAGCTGGGCCACCTGGGCATCGTCCAGCTTCTTGTTGAGCTGCACGCGCGCCATGATGCGCACCGCCTCGGGCAGTTTGTCCACACTGCCATTGTGAAAATAGGGAGCCGTCAGGGCTACCTGGCGCAGCGTGGGCACGCGAAAGAGATGCTCATCCTCCTCGTTGCCGGTGGCCGCCGCCTTGCCCTTGTCGTCCATCAGCTTGTAGCGGGCCACGTATTCATTGTCCTTGTAGGTGGGGAAGCGCTGGAAGAACCCCTGGCCCTCGGGCAGGGGTGGCCCGTCGAAGTTGGGTCCGCTGTGGCAACTGGTGCAGCCTATCTCGCCAAAGAGTTTCATGCCCGCCTGTGCCTGGGTAGACAATGCCTTCTTGTCGCCGCGCACGAAGCGGTCATAGGGCGTGTTGGGCGTGATCAGGGTACGCTCATAGGCAGCGATGGCCTTGACGGCATTCTGGATGGTGAGGGCATCCTTGCTGCCGAAGACCTTGGCGAAGGTGGTGCGATAGTCCGGAATGGCGGCGATGCGCTCCATGACCGCCTGGTGGTTGGGCATGCCCATCTCCACCGCGTTCACCATGGGCCCCTTGGCCTGCTCTTCCAGGCTTTTGGCGCGGCCATCCCAGAACTGCACGGAATGAAAGGCGGCATTCCACACCGTGGGCCCATTACGTCCTCCTTCCTTGCCCATAACGCCGCTTGCAAAGCGCCGGTCGTCATCGCCACCTTCCATGACGTTGTGGCAGCTGTTGCAAGAGATGACCCCCGTCAGCGAAAGGCGGGGGTCGAAAAAGAGCTGCTTGCCCAGCTGGATCTTTTCAGGGGTCTGCGGGTTGTCCTTGGGGATGGGCGGAGACTTGGGCAACGCCTGCCAATCGGCCGCTGCCGCTGCCATGCCCCAGATCATCAACAAGGAAGCCAGATACTGCCTCATGCCATCCCCCTTGGCCCACCTACTCATTAACCTATATACATCTTACATCCCTCGCAGGGATCAAGATATAAGGTAGTCATTGCATTCAGACCGTAAAGACCTCCAGGCGATTGGTGCCGCCTGGGTGTCCCCTGGAAGCACCCTCGGTCATGATGGCGAGGCTACCAGCCTCGATGCCATGAGCCAACAACCATTCACGGGCAATGACCTGCCAGGGCCGGCTGTCTTCCGCCGCTACCTGCACGCCATAGACGCCATATGAAAACCCCAATTCCTGGCAGACGTGATGGTGAGGACTGAAGGCCACGATCCAGCACGGCAGTTTGAACTGGGCGATGCGGCGCGCCGTGGTGCCTGTCTCGGTGGGTACCACCACCACCTTGGGATGTAAGCGTTCCACGGCATGCCACACACTCATGGCAATCAGGTCCTCCACCACACTGCTGCCCTTGGGGGCATGCTCCAGCAGGGCTTCACGGCCCCGGCTGGTCCGCCGTTCGTGTTCGGTCACTGTGGCGATGCGGCCCAGCATGGCGCAAGCCTTGTCCGGGTAGCGACCCATGGCTGATTCGCCGGAAAGCATGACACAGTCGGTGCCATCCAGGATAGCGTTGCTGACATCGGTGACCTCGGCCCGGGTGGGACGGTTGTGCTCGGTCATGGATTCCAGCATCTGCGTCGCGGTGATCACGGGTTTCCCAGCTATGTTGGCCTTGAAGATGAGGTTCTTTTGCACCAGCGCGATTTCCTCTATGGGAGTCTCGACACCCAGGTCGCCTCTTGCCACCATGATCACGTCGGCCGAGGAGAGAATACCGACTATATCCTTGAGGGCGACGGCCCGCTCCACCTTGGCCACGATCAAGAGCCTGCGCCCCAGCTCGAGACAGAGATGGCGCGCCATGTCCAGATCCAGCCCGCTTTGCACGAACGAAACGCTCATGGCATCCACGCCCTGGGCCACACAGAAATGGATGTGATCCTTGTCCTGTTCGGTGATGGCACCGAGACCCAGGACAGCGCCGGCCATATTCACTCCTCCATGGGAGCGCAGTATGCCCCCTTGAGTCACCCGGCAGCGCACCGCTTCTCCCAGAGACTCCTGAACGCGCAGTTCGATGAAGCCATCGCTCAGAAAGAGGCGCTGGTTGTGTTGCAGGCTGGCGATGAGCTCAGGCACCGGCAAGGGGATGAATAGTTCATCCGTCCCGGCAGCTGGCCGCTCGCCCAGTAGGACGATCTGCCCGGCGCGCAGTTCCAAGGGCTCCACATCCAGTTTGCCCACACGCATCTTGGGTCCAGGCAGGTCAGCCAGGATGGTCAAGGGCTTGTGCAGTGCGTCTGCTGCCTCGCGCAGCCGGGCAATGGTGCGGCTGTGGGAGTCGTGGTCACCGTGGGCCAGGTTGAGACGCGCCACGTTCATGCCGGCGCGCAACAGGTCATGCAGTCCTGCTGGACTGTCGCAGGCTGGACCAATGGTACAGATCACCTTGGTTTTGTGTGTGGGGAAATGCCAGGTGCTCATCAGATTACCTCCGTGATCTCGGTTCTGGGCAGCAGCGCATCCAGATCTTCCCTGGTGGCAAGCCCCGTCCCCGGCTTGGCGGCCGTGCCCGCCCCCATCGCCAGACCCAGGCGCAACGCCTGGGCTGTATCCTGGTGGGTGGCCACAGCCGCCACCAGACCTGCCACCATGGCATCGCCCGCTCCCACCGTGCAGCGCACTGGAACAGAAACCGCCTTGCCGTGCCATATCCCGGAGGCCGCAGCCAGGAGGGCGCCTTCTTCTCCCAGGGAGACACAGACCATCTCCACACCGCGTTGCCGAAGCGACATGGCTTCCCGGGCGACATCCTGGATGGTGTCCAGCTTGCGGCCGCAGAGCAGTTCCAGCTCATAGCGGTTGGGTTTGATGAGAAAAGGCCGTTTGTCCAGCGCCTGTTGCAGCAGCGCACCATGGGCATCCACCACTGCTTTTGCTCCGGCGTGTTGCAGGAGCTGTATCAGCTCGGCATAGATGGTGTCGGGGATACCGGGGGGTATCGAGCCCGTCAGGACGCCGATGCCATCGCGGGCCTTTTCCAGGAAAAGCGCCACCGTCTCATGGAGAAGCTGTGGCGTCACCACAGGACCGATGCCCGTCACCTCGTATTGCAGATGATGGCTCATGTCGATGCATGTGCAATTGATCCTGGTCTGACCTGGGGCCATGAGAAAAAACGGGTTTTCCAGTTCCTGTTCACACAGGCCAGCCACCATGTGGCCCACATCGCCGGCCAGGATGGCCACATTGCTGGCCGCCACGCCCAGCACCCGGAGCGCCCGGCCCACGTTGATGCCATTGCCGCCAGGATGATGGCTCACATGCAGGGCATGGTTTTTGTGGTCCGGTTCCAGGGACGGAACATCGTAGGTGACATCCAGCGCTGGGTTGAGGGTCAATGTGGCAATGGGCATGGCCATGTTCAGTTTCCCTGTGCGGCGGCGATCGGTGTCATGTCGCTGGTTTTTGGGCAGCCTGGCCATGCAGGCGGGGATGCGGTCAGGATGGTGTGGGTCAGCTGCTGCAACAGGCTGGCTACCACACGGGTGTCCCCGGAATCGCAGGTTGCAGCCAGTTTGTCCAGTGCCGCCAGCAGCGCAGCGAGATCATCCAAGGCAGCCGGCCGCGCGGCTCGGATCTTGGGGTGGGTTGTGGGGGCCACATGTTCTGTGGGGGTAAAAAGGGATTCTGCCAGCTTCTCACCCGGACGCAGCCCCGTGATGGTGATGGGGATGTCCTGTCCAGGCCGTTTTCCGGACAGCAGGATCAGGTGGTTGGCCAGATCGATGATGCGCATCGGTTGTCCCATATCCAGTACAAGGATATCACCTTGGCGGCCGATGAGTGCCGCATGCAGGATCAGCATGCAGGCCTCCTCGATGGTCATGAAGAAGCGCCTGGCCTCGGGATGGGTGATGGTCACAGGGCCGCCTGCGGCAATCTGCTCCTGGAACAGGGGTACCACGCTGCCAGAAGAACCCAGGACATTGCCAAAGCGGACCGCAAAAAAGGCTGTTGAGCCGGCAGCCCCCATGGCCAGCACGAGGCGTTCTGCCAGTTGCTTGGTGGCTCCCAGCACATTGGCCGGCTCCACGGCCTTATCGCTGGAGACCAGCACGAAGCGCTCGCTACCCCAACGACAGGCGGCTTCGGCCAGGATCCGCGTACCCAGGAGATTGTTGCGTATCGCCTCGATGAGCTGGTCTTCCAGCATGGGGACATGCTTGTAGGCAGCAGCATGAAAGACCCAATGGGGATGGTGTGCGGCCATGAGTCTGTTTATCGTGCTGGCGTGGACCACGCTGCCCAGACACAAGGTGACCTCCAGATCCGGGTAGCATTGTTGCAGAGAGCGGGCAATCTCATAGAGCTGCCCTTCGGCATGGTCCAGCAGGATCAGGCGTTGGGGACGGTGCGCGGCGATCTCGTGGCACAGCTGCGAGCCGATGGAGCCGCCCGCCCCGGTCACCAGCACCACTTTCTGGGGCAGGAGCCGGTCCAGTTCGGGTGTGCCCATGGCAGCAGGCGCACGGCCCAGCAGGGCGTCCAGATCAGGCAACGCCCGCTGGGGGTCTGCCCGGGGTATGGCTAGGCCAGGTATGACAATAGGCTGCACCTGGTTTTGCTCACACAGGCGACGCAACTGGGGGATGCGCTGGGCATGTTCGGCACCCAGGGCAATGAGCACATGGCGGACCGCCGTTTTGGCGATCACCTCAGGCAGCTCGGTCATCGAACCAATGACCCGCACGCCATAGATGTCTCGCCCCCGGTGCTCGCCATGGTCGTCGATCAGTCCGGCGACCCGATAGAGAGGTTGTTTGTGGCGCTTGAGCTCCCGGATGGTTGCCTCGGCGGCAAGACCCGTGCCTACCACCAGCACTGGGATGGCCGGGCGCCAGGGCCAGTGGGTATCCTTCAGCAGCCGGTAAGCCAGCCGTGGTCCACCCAGCAACAAAACACAAGCCACCATGTCCAGCAGGGGCACGGCCCGGGGCACCCCAGCCGAACGGTTGGCCAGGAACAAGACCAGCAAGGCCAGGGTAGTACCCAAAAATACCGCCTGCATGATGCGCAGCAGATCGGGCACTGAGGCAAAGCGCCATAGTCCCCGGTACAGTCCCCGGGACCAGCATGCCGCCGACTGAATGGGAACCACAAGCCATATGTCCTGCCAGGCAGCATGCAAAAAAGGGGTTGGAATAACACCAAGGTCGAAGCGCAGCCAATAGGCTGCAAGCCAGGCGGCAGCAAGCATGAACACATCATGCAGCCAGGCGACCCATGGGGAACGCCAGCGCCGCAGCCCGCCGACCTCCCTGCCCTTATCCTCTCCCACTGGCAAGTACTCCTATGATCCAGACAGTATGTGCCGATACATCATGGTCCATCCCGCCAGCGCCTGCGAAACCCCCAGCTCCATTGCTCGGGGTGGGCTTTGACGGATTGCGCAAAGCCCGCCAATAGGGACTGGGTGACGGTGATGATGCGCTCCTTGAGCGGAGCGGCAGCAGGCCATGCCATGGCAGGGTAGATTTCCAGATGATACCCGTCTTGCTCGCGCCACAGGATGGTGGGCAACAGCGGACTCTTGGAACGCAGTGCTGCCAATGCCGCCCCGCCGGCAATCGGTATGGGCCGGCCCAGAAAGGGCAGGACAAGGTCACTGTGCGCAGCCCCCTGGTCGATGGCCACGTAGACAGCGCGGTTGACCCGCAGGGCAGCCAGGATACGTTGCATGACCTGGGGTCCGCCATCCACCACGATGGCCTCGACACCACGTCTCACCAAGCTATCCTGGTACAGGCCCGGCGGGACATGCTTGGCCTCCTTGGCCACCAGGGAGATGGGATAGCCGTACTCTGCCAGCCATATGGGGGCATAGGTGAAGTTGCCAAGGTGCATGCCGGCCAGTATCGCGCCGCGCCCGGCTGCCAGGGCGGCGTCCAGATGCTCCAGACCATGGGGGACCACGGGATGACGCAGCAAGGTCTCGCGGTCCAGGTCGACAAAGAACTGCAGGAACTCGAGCGCCGTGCGGCTGCTCTCCACATAGGAATGGCGCAGGATGCGCCGCGCCTCGGATAATGGGCGGTCGAGGGCTGCTGCAATACCTGCCGCCATGTCTTTGTGCTGTCGCCAATGTCTCAGCCACAAGACATGACCCAGGGCCTGGGCGGCCAGCCTGGTGATGAAGGCCCCGCCCAGGCTGGCCGCCCAGCTCAGCCCCATGGCCGCGCGAAAAGCGCTCCGGCGCATCAGGATGCGCGCTCTCTTCTTGCGACTGGGGGTCTTGCGATTGGGGGAGGAAGGCTGCAAGGCCGCAGACATGCCGGGTCTGTGCGTCGTCAGTATTGCTTGACTGTGAGATCGCCTTTTTTGCTGGCGAAATAATCAGCCAGTCGCTTGATGGTTTTGTCATCCAGGGAAGCGGCGTTGGCTCTCATGATGGGGTTGGGCCGCCTGCCGGCCCGATAGTCTTGCAACACCTTGGCTAGATAGTCTGGATACTGCCCCGCTATCTTGGGGTAGATGGGAGCAATGGGCTTGTTGCCATCCGGGCCATGGCAGGACTCGCAGAACTTGACCCGGGCCTCGAAGGGTTGAGCCGGGTTCTGGCCGTAAGCCATGGAGAACATCCAGATTCCAGCAGCCAGGATGGTCAGCTTATGCATCTTGCGGATCATGAACCATCTCCCTGGCTCAGAAAGGCGGCAATGTCAGTGATATCCTGATCGCTGAGGCTGCTGGCTTGGGCATGCATGGTGCCATGGGGGCGCTGGCCGGCGCGATACTGGCGCAGCGCCTCGGCAATATAGCCCGGGTTTTGGCCGCCCAGCTTCGGCACCCGATAACTGGGATAGACATTGAACGTGCCCGCCACACCATGACACCCCATGCATGTATCGGCCTTGATTGCTCCTGCCCGGGCATCGCCCGATGACTGCGCAGATGGCTGCGCTTCAGCCTGAGAGCAGGCGCCAAGACCACAGGCCATCATCGCCATACCCAAGCCCCACCGCCAACCTGTCATTTTCTTGCTCACCGCTGCACCGCCTCCATCAATACAGGTGGCATGCGGCGTGGTTTCCGGGAATGCATGTCCACCGCCACCCAAAGGCTCTCCCCGCGCACCACAAGACCCGGTTTGCGTTGCCCCCATGCACTGACATGAGGTTTCGGAGCATCATGCGGCTGGGCGATCACCTCATACAGCCGCCGCAGACGCAGGGCATCCAGGAGCTGGCTGCCCGTGCGCACCACAAGCACATCGCCAGGATAGGCTGCGGCCAGATATTCCAGGGTGCGTTGCCGAACCACGAGCCCGCAATTGGCGGCCTGATACATCTCGATATCGAGCCCCTGGGCCTTCATGTGCTCCATATCGGCCTCTTCCAGCCACCTGAGGTATACCAGGTTATTGACATGTCCCATGATGTCGATGTGGGATGCATCAACATGAACGACATGCTGATGCCAGGCAATGTGCTCATTTTTTGCAGCTTGCACCGCCGGAAACCTCATGTGAACTTGCATGGATGCCATGCCCGTGCCAAGAAACCCATATATTGTAGGGCATCTGCACGCTAAAACCAAGCAGTGACAGTCAACATTCGTCACACGACGCTGCGGCGCCTGGTCCTGCTGGCATGGAGGGTGGCGACTGGTCCTGTTGCAGCCGGGCGGTGCCTGTTTGGCGATACGCGACCTGCCGTGAACCAGCTCACCACGATCTCGCGTACCAGGTTTTGCAAAGGGGCGCTGAGGGAGAAAGCAATGCCGGTAAGGAAGGCCAGAAACATGGCTTGTCCCGGGGCGCGGCGCACCAGATGCATACCCTGATTCACAGCGGATCGCTGCATCAGGCGTTGCAGATTGGTCCGGGCTTCAGCCACGGTCAACGGACGGCGCGTTTTCCTGTCCACGCCAGACCTCCTGCCAGCACCAGCAATATGATCCCTGTGCACCATGCCGCGGTCATATGGCCTGCGTGGGTGGCGATACCGAGATAGATGCCCAGCATGATCAGCAGCAACCCAGCTACAGCCACAGCTCCTGCCATGGCCAGGAGGACCAGGGCTGCCATCAGGCGCAAACCATCCTGGCGCCAGGCATGAAGCTGGGCCTCGGCCAGATCCAGCAGCGCCAGGATGAATTCGCTCATGCAGCGCTCTATCTGCGGCTCAGAAAGGCGCCCAACACCAAGCCGAGACCAAATGCCGTCAGCAGGCTGGTCACGGGCCGCTCGCTGATGGTGTTTTCCAGGTATTCCGCCGCGTGTTGTCCGCGTTGGCGACCTTCCTCATACACACGCTCGGCCTCGTGGCGCAGGTGATGGGCGTTGCCCTCGAGACGGGAGCGCAGGCTCTCTGCTCTATCCCGGGCGGTTTCTTTAGCGGACTCTGTCAATTTGCCTAGATCCTCACGCAGCCTGGCCACATCCTGGCGCAGTGCCTCTAAGTCGGGTTCCCGTTCAGCTGCCATTTTCAACCTCCATGACAACGCTCTGACAAGGCCCTGTTTCTCGTTTTTATCTCGACAGGGCGTGCACACAAGATAGCACAAAAAGCGCTTTGCCATATCAGTCGGTCATTGCTGTTCAGTTTCAATGGCCAAAAAGTTTTTGGTATACTGGCTGCAGGTTGATGATGATCCGCATGAATGGCAGGGGAACGTCATGGGCTCGATTACGGGCAGGCGGCAGGGACTGCGCTGGATTGCCCTACTTGCTGCCCTTGTGTCCCCGTGGATTCCGGCGGTGACAGCCGCGCCGTCACATGCCCTGACAGGGCATGTGGGACGTTCGGTGCTGGTCATCGCCCATCGCGGCGCCAGTGGCTACCTGCCCGAGCACACCCTGGCCGCCTACGAGGCAGCCATCGGCATGGGGGCCGATTTCATCGAGCCCGACGTGGTCATGACCAAAGATGGCGTCCTGGTGGCCAGGCATGAGGTCAATATCACCGAGACCACCGATGTGGCAAGGCACCCGGAGTTTTCTGCCCGGCGCACCATGAAGCTCATCGACGGCCTTGCCGAGGAAGGCTGGTTCGTCGACGACTTCACGCTGCAGGAACTCAAGACGCTGCGCGCCAGACAGCGTCTTGCCTTTCGCTCCAGCCGTTTCGATGGCCGCTTCACCATCCCCACGCTGGAAGAGATCATCGCCCTGGTGCAGCACACGGGACGCCGTGTGGGGCTGTACATCGAGCTGAAGCACCCCAGCTATTTTCTGGGCCACGGTCTCCCTGTGGACCAGGCCCTCCTGGAAGTGCTGGCTCGCCATGGCTATCGGGAGGCACGCGACCCCGTGTTCATCCAGTGCTTCGAGGTCGGTCTCCTCAAGGCGCTGCACCAGCGCACGATGCTGCGCCTGATCCAGCTGGTGGATGCCTTGGGCGTCAAGCCCGACGGCACCATCATACCAACCCGCCCCTATGACTTCGTGCTCTCTGGCGACCACAGGACCACCGCCGATCTGCTCACGCCAGCAGGCCTGGCGGAGATGGCCGGCTATGCTGCCGGGATCGGCCCCTACAAGCGCTATGTGATCAGCGCCAGGGGAACCGATGGCGATGGCGATGGTCAAAACGACGACATCAACCATGACGCCATGGTCGATGAGGCGGACACCGTAACCATGCCCCCCACCACGTTGGTGGGGGATGCCCACCGTGCCGGGTTGTTGGTCCATGTGTGGACGATGCGCAGCGAGGGGCGCTATCTCCCCGCCGATTACGGCGGCAATCCACTCAATGAGTACCTGCAGTTCCTGGAGCTGGGGGTTGATGGCTTCTTTGCCGATTATCCAGACCAGGCTCACAGCGCCCGGCTGATCTGGCAACAGCTTGCGGATTGAGCGGTTGGAGATGGCTCTGCGCCAGGAGCCCCTAGGTGGCGATCCATTGATCGCTCCCGGCACCTGATGTCTTGACTGTTGTCTATTTTGTGCTCTATGCTGCGACACAGCTTGTGTTGCGGAATGCAATCATGAGTGCAATCATGGGAAAAAGCAAGTCTTATCACCGCTTCCTGAAGCATTTCGTGGGTATGGCTTGCAGCGTCATCCTGCTTGGCCTTCCTGGTATCGATGCCCTGCAGGCCAGGCAGTCCAATGGTGGCGCCATCCTGGCGCAAAACCCGACCAAAGCCCCTGTCGTCGATACCCAGGAACAAAACAAGAGCCAAACAATGGGCAAGGTGCGGCTCGACTTGAATATTCGGGATCTGATGCCCGACATGCTCCTGGCCGCGCCACAGCCTGCAGGCTCCGAGCCCAGCCAGGGCCATGCCGCGCCATGGCAGACCAGGCTCATGCTCGGCCAGCAGCCTGGCGCCGCTGCCGAATCCGGCTCTTCCCTCATGCCCCTGATTTCCAATGATTCAAGGCGCTACATCAAGGCGCCCGTGGAAAAGATCATGCCAGAGCTGGATCAACCGATCGTGGACGACGACCAGCCCACAGTCGGCCTCCATATGAAGGTTGATTTTTAATACCAGTTTTGCGATCCTCCTGCTATTGTCACAGGTAGCAGCCAAGCCCTGGGCATGCCCAGGGCAGAACAGTCCTTTCCAAGGACTCTAAGGACGAGAGGACCACACGATGGCACACTGGTATCCGGACAACCCCCATTCCATAGGCAATACCCCCCTGGTGCGCCTCAATCGCATCACGGCAGAGGCCAAGGCCCTGGTGCTGGCCAAGATCGAGGGTCGCAATCCATCCTATTCCGTCAAATGCCGCATCGGGGCGGCCATGATCGAAGAGGCCGAGCAACGCGGTATACTGGGTCCAGGGAAGGAGCTCATCGAGCCCACCAGCGGCAATACGGGCATCGCACTGGCCTATGTGGCTGCTGCCAAGGGCATTCCCCTGACGCTGACCATGCCCGAGACCATGAGCCTGGAGCGGCGCCGGTTGCTGGTTGCCTTTGGCGCAAAGCTGGTGCTGACCCCGGGTAGTGCGGGCATGCGCGGCGCCATCGATAAGGCAGAAGAGCTCCGCGCCGCAGATCCTGGGCGCCGTGTGATGCTGCAGCAGTTCAGCAACCCCGCCAACCCAGCCATCCATGAGGCCACCACCGGCCCCGAGATCTGGGCGGATACCGAAGGCCAGGTGGATATCGTGGTCTGCGGCGTGGGCACCGGCGGCACCATCACCGGGATTGGCCGCTATCTCAAGAACACCCAGCAGCATCCTGTGATGATGGTGGCAGTGGAGCCTGCGGCAAGCCCTGTGCTCTCCCAGCATCGCCGTGGCGAGCAACCCAGACCAGGCCCCCATAAGATCCAGGGTATCGGTGCTGGCTTCGTGCCCGAGATACTGGACCTGGCCCTGGTGGATGCCATCGAGCAGATCACCGACCAGGAGGCCATCGAATGCGCCAGAAGGCTGATCCGCGAGGAAGGCATTCTCTGTGGCATCTCCAGTGGTGCTGCGGCCGCCGTGGCCGTGCGCCTGGCGCAGGACCCGGCCCACAGCGGCAAGACCATCGTCACCATCCTGCCGGATTCCGGCGAACGCTACCTGAGCTCGATCCTCTTCGAGGGGCTGTTCCAGGAAGGCTGACCAAAGGCCGCTGGCCTGCCTCTCTCCGGCAGGCCAAGCGTGATCAGCCGGTCATCGCTTTCCTGAGCGGTGCGGCTGGGGGCATGGCAGCAGCAGGCCTCTTTGCGATGTCGTACCGTTTCCTGTATTCCTTGCTGGGTTTGCCTGCTCCTCTCTTGCTTTGACCTGTTTCTGGGCTATCCATAAGTCATGGATGCACCACTGTCACCCTATCGATGCCTGGACCTGACCGACTGGCGCGGCTGGCTGTGCGGTAAGCTGCTGGCCGACTTAGGTATGGATGTGATCAAGGTCGAGCCGCCAGGTGGCGATCCGGGCCGCAGGTGGGGTCCTTTCCTGCATGACCACAGCGACGCCGAGACCTGCCTGCCGTTCTGGTTTCAGAACCGCGGCAAGCGCTCTGTCACCTTGAACCTGGAGACACCAGACGGACAGTCCCTGTTTCTGGAGCTGGTGGCCCAGGCCGACTGCCTTGTGGAATCCTGCGAACCGGGTTATCTGGCCAGCCTGGGGCTGGATGCCGCCCGGCTGGAGCAGGCTCACAACGCCCTGGTGCACACCAGCATTACCGCTTTTGGGAGCCATGGGCCCTATGCCCAGCTGCCGGCCACGGATCTCACGCTGCAGGCCTTGTGCGGCCACATGTACCTCACAGGCGAGCCGGGCCAACCCCCGGTGCGGGTCTCGGCACCACAGGCCTTTCCCCATGCCGCAGCCGAGGCGGCCCTCGACACCACCATTGCGCTCTACCATGCCAAGCGGACAGGCTGTGGCCAGCATGTGGATGTCTCCGCGCAGCTGGTGCAGATGCGCAGCATGATGAATGCCGCCCAGTTTCCAGCGCTGGAGCAGCGCAACATAAAGCGCCAGGGCAACTCGTTCGAGCTTGGCGAATTCAGGCTCAAGGTGGTGTATCGTTGCCAGAACGGTTTTATCACCATCATGCCCTTCAGCAGCGCCACCGACAGCGCCAACATGGTGGCTCTCAGGGACTGGGCCCACGAGGAACTGGGCACCCCAGCCCATCTTGAAGGGGCCCCGATTGCCGAGCTCAACCTGTTCTCGCTGTTGTTCGAGCCCGACAAGCAGGCGCTGATCGTCGCCTTGTGTCAGCATCTGGCCGGCCTGTTCCTGCGGCATACCAAAGAAGAGCTCTACCAAGGGGCCGTGGCCCGCCGCATCCTGCTGGCACCCATCAACACCATGGCCGACATCATGCAGGACAGACAGCTCAATGCCCGGGAATACTTCATGACGGTGGACCATGGCCCGCTGGGCCAGGTGACCTACCCCGGCCCCTGGGCAAGGCTGTCGGCCACGCCGCTGGCCAACACGCCACGGGCTCCGCGCATTGGCGAACACAGTGCCGCGGTCTATGGCGAGCTGCTGGGGCTTGCTCCTCAGCGCCAACTGCTGCTGCAGCAGCTCCATGTCATCTAGTCGTGTCATCAGGGACAGCAGCCATGCGTATCTTCGAAGGGATCAAGGTCTGGGATATGTCCTGGGTGGGTGTGGGCCCGTTGACGGCCCGCTATCTGGGTGACCATGGGGCGACTGTGGTGCACATGGACAGCGCTATGCGCCCCGATCTGTTGCGCATGGCCCCTCCTTTCAAAAATGGTGTCTTCGGCATCAACAACTCTATGTTCTTTGCTGATTTCAACTGCTCCAAGCTTGGCCTGGGGCTCAATTTGCAGAAGGAATCAGCGCGGCGCGTCGCCTACCGCATGGCGCTGTGGGCCGATGTGCTCCTGGAGAGCTTCACGCCGGGCACCATGGCGCGCCTGGGCCTTTCCTATCAGGACCTGGCACAGGAAAATCCAGGACTCATCATGCTCTCCACCTGCATGCAAGGCCAGACGGGGCCTCTGGCCAGCTATCCTGGTTTTGGCAATCTCATGGCAGCCCTCACGGGTTTTTATGAAATCACGGGCATGCATGGCGGCGAGCCCCTGCCGCCCTACGGGGCCTATACGGATTTCATCACCCAGCGGTACTGTGCGCTGGCGATCTGTGCCGCCCTGGATGTGAAGCGGCGTACCGGCAAGGGGCAATACATCGATGTCTCCCAGTACGAGGCCGCCTTGCAGAACCTGGGACCAGAACTGCTGGACTGTGCCTGCAATGGCCGGGCGATCACCAGGATCGGCAATGCCGATAGGCACAGCGCGCCGCATGGGGTCTACCCCTGCGCCGGGGAGGACCGCTGGATTGCCATCGTCTGCCGCGATGAAGCCGAATGGGAGCAGCTCAGAAAGATGATGGGGCAGCCTGCCTGGGCGACCGAGAGCTGTTTTGCCACCCGGGCCGGACGCAAGGACCACGAGGACGATCTCAATCGTCACATCGCCCAGTGGACGGCCGGCTTCGAGGAGCGCGAGTTGTTCCATATGTTGGCGCCTCATCTGCCTGTTGGTATCGTGCATGACCAGTCTGGCCTCTACACCGATGCCCAGGTGCTCTACCGGGATTTTTTCATCGAGATGGACCATACGGTGATGGGTAAGGTGCCCTACACCGGCCCACAGGCCACCTTTTCCAGGGTTGATCACCGCCCCACCAAGGCCTCACCTGCCCTGGGCGAGGACAGCCGCCTGGTGCTCGAGAAATTTCTTGGCCTGTCCGCCGACGAGATCGAGACGCTGATCCAGGAAGGTGCCGTGGAGGTCTTCGAGGCATCCTGAATCAGGGCGATGTGGTTCGTCGCGGTGGGGCTACTCTGGCCATGAAGAAGCGCCAGGAGGCTGGTTCCTGGGACAGACTAAGGAGAGACATAGGGGTGGCGGCGCCGATGCGTATCTATCCCTTACAGTCATGAAGACCTGGGCTTGATGATGGCACCCAGGATATCCTTCGTCTTGGGGATGCGTTGCAGATGGGGATAGCGCAGAGCGGGTTTGTCCATGGTGGCATGGAACTGAAAACTGGCATCCTCCACCAACAGCTTGAGCGGCTCGCCTGATTTGATGGCCTGCTCCAGGCGCTCGATGGTGAAGGTGCGCTGGTTGACCGCCAGCAGCTTCATGCCTGGGGCGATGCCGGCGGCAAAGGCCTTGCCATTCCAGATGACATCCTCCACGGTGCCGTTCTTGTCCAGCGCGAATCCCAGATCATAGTAGATATTGCCTTTTTCTTTCGCGGCGATTGCCCACAGCGCGCCCGGCTTGTCGTCGTAGTGCAGCTGCCATCCTGCCGCCCGCAGACTCTGTTGCGGCAGGTCGGTCTCCACGGACTCCACGCGCTGCCTGAGATAAGCGTCCCAGTCCATGGGCCAGGTGGCCTGCAGGGCATCCAGCAGCGCCTGGCGGTCATAGGGTGTAACGGCCACTGGCCTTTTTGAGCTCTGGATGGCATAGAAGCGCCGGGCGAAATCATCCAGGCTGACCTTGCCCCTGCTCTTGGTGCGCAGCATGGCATCCACCTCCAGCCACAGCAACTGACCTTCAGGATAGAAGTCCACGCTGCGCCGCCAATCGCGCCAGGAATTGGGGCTTTCATAGAGGCGCTGGGCTGCGGTGGCGGTATCCACCAGGGGGCGCCAGCGCCGTCCGGAACGGTTGGCCATGCCGGCTGCCACCATAGCCAGCCCTGCGCGGAAGTCCTCCTGGGTTTGCAGGTGGCTCCTTGCGGTGAGCACGGCGCCATAGTACTGGGTGAGCCCCTCGTAGACCCACAGCATGCTGCTGTCGATAGGGGCTTGCAGATCGGGGCGTGCCAACCCAGCCGGACGACGGTATTTGCCATTCCAGGCATGGACGAACTCATGGGGCAGTAATCCGCTGAACAGGCGTCGCAGATCGTCATCCACAAGCGCATCCTCTGGCACGCGGTTGTCACTGGATTGCTGGTGTTCCAGGCCGAAGTGGGCGACGTGATCGCTGGCGGTCACCAAGAAGAGATAATGGGCATAGGGCTTGGCGCCGAAAAGCCGCAGCGCCTGGGTCACCAGCTGACGATATGCTGTCACGCTGGCCTCGGGGACGGCCAGGGCTGCCTTGCTGTCGGCTGCCACGGCCATGGCCTCCTGCGGTCCCAGGCTCCAGTGCTGCAGCATGGCTCCTGCCAGTACTGGAGAGTCCACCAGGGCTTCAAGGCTCACGCCACGACTTGCGGCATCAGCCGGCAAGGCCGAGGCGCTGCTCCAGCCCTTTGGCCATGTGACGCTGGGCTTGATCATGAGCTGTTGCTGGTTGGTCCCCTGGGGATACAACACCATCCAGTTCCAGCTCAATACCGCAAGGTTCCTGGTGCCCGAGCTGCCGCCGCTAAAGCCGTCGGCGATGGGCATCATGAAATCGTAGCCGAGGCGCAAGGAGGTTGTGCCAGGTGGCACAGCCACGTCCAGGGCGTACATGTCCTCGGGATCGCGCCGCCAGGGCAGGATCTTGCCTGCCCCATGGATGGCAAGACCGGCCAGCTGGTCGATGGGCCCTGTGGGGCCATGCTCGCCCGGAATATATTTGGGATAGACCAGGCGCAATGGTCCTGGGGTCACCGCCATGGTCAGCTCGGCATGCAGGATGCGCTGTGGCGCGCGCGTTGCATCCACCTGCAGCACAAGCGGCCCACCAGCAAAGCCGGCCCAGGCCGGCGCGCAGAGCAGAACTGCTGCCAGGATGCATGTGCTGTGCCTGTATCCCATGACCGCATGCCCCCCATGAACCAAGAAATGCTGGATGGCCCGTTCAATGGGGCCGGTAGCGACGCCAGAGCAGATCAACGATAAGCAAGAAACAGGCCACCGAGACGATGGCTGGCCCTGGACTCACATCCAGCCATACCGCAAGCCAAAGGCCACCCAGAGAGCAGGCTGCGTTGAGCAAGGCTGTCAGCACCATCATGGTGCCCAGCGAGCGGGCGCGATGATGCACCAGCAAGGCTGGGATGCTGAACAGTGCCATGGCCAGCAACAGGCCAGCCACCTGCAGCACCACCACGATGGCCCAGGCCGACAGCACCAGCAGCACGCCCTCCAGGGCGGCCACGGGCAGACCACGGCTTTGCGCGTACTGCGGGTCGGCGCTGAACAGCGCCCACATGCGGTAGCCCCCTGCGATGATCAGGAGGCCCAGCAACAGGATGCTGCTGGAGAGCCACATGTCCGCCGGGCTGATGGTCATCAGGTTGCCAAAGAGATACCCACCCAGATCAGGCGCATAGCCCGGCGTCAATTGCACCAGGATCGCCCCCAGGCCCATGCCAGCGGACCACATGGCTCCCAGCCAGGCCTCGTCGTCGCCATAGCGGCGTCGCAGCCGCCATAGGCCCACGGCCATGACCGAGGTGAACCCATAGAGTACCGGCATCACCGGCCAGCCCAGGAACAGGGCAAGCCCAATGCCGCCATAGCTCGCATGAGACAAGGCGCCGCTCACAAAGAGCATGCGGTTGACCACGATCAAGCTGCCGATCACCCCGCAGGCAAGGCTTGCCAGCAGGGCGCCAGCCAGGGCGCGCTGCATGAAGCCATGGTGCATCAGCTCCCAGGTGGACATTTGGCCCAGGCTCTCAGGACGCCTGATGCAGGGCCATCGCCTGCTCTCCAGGATGCCCCATGGCCAGCACCTGGGTGGCCAGGGCCGCGAAGGTGGTGGTGTCGTGAGTGGCCAGCACCACGGTGATGCCGTGCTGTCTGCCCAGGATGGTGGTCAGGGCTTGGCGCCCCTCATGGTCCAGGCTGGCCGATGGTTCATCCAGCACCAGCAGCCGCGGCTCGCTCACCAGCGCCCGGGCCAGCAGCAGGCGCTGCCGCTGGCCGCCCGAGAGGGCATCGGGGCGGCGCTGGGCCATCTCGGCAAGCCCCACCGCCATGAGCGCCCGGTGGGCGCGCTCCCGTTCCCTGGCGCTGTAGTGGCATCCCAGGCTGGGGGTAGTGAGCCCCATGAGCACCACACCCAGCACGCTGACGGGATGATTGGCACGCAGGCTTGCATATTGGGGCACATAGCCCATGCCGGGATGGGGCGGCGGTTGCCCCAGGATCAGGATTTCCCCACAATCCGGACACAAGACGCCGGCAATCAGCTTGAGCAGCGTGCTCTTGCCGCTGCCGTTTGGTCCT
Organism: Gammaproteobacteria bacterium; assembly: GCA_011620135.1. Classification (GTDB taxonomy): domain Bacteria; phylum Pseudomonadota; class Gammaproteobacteria; order WOZS01; family WOZS01; genus WOZS01. The sequence goes on along the minus strand of WOZS01000047.1, from coordinate 9,962 downwards.
GTGACCAGCACGAAAGCGCCTTCCTCGATGTCCAGGTGACAATGCTGCAGCACCATCTGCCCATCATAGGCAAACCCCACATCCCGCAGGACGATGGCACTGCCCATCAGCGCGCTGCCCGAGCCATGGCTGTGGCGACATGCTCCAGGTTGGCTGCCCAGGGTACGGCCAGCGGATCGATGGTCTCGATGGATGACTTGAGTTCAGTCGCCAGCGGCTGGACACGCTGGGCGGGCACCTGGGGTTCTGTGAACAGGATGGGCACGCCTAAGCTTTTCATGCGCTCGAGCTGCTTTGCCAGCTCCCGGGGGGCGATCTCCTTGCCTTCTTGCTCCAGGGCCAACTGCTGCAGGCCATAGGCCGAAGCAAAATGGCTCCAGGAGGGATGCATCACAGCGATGCGCTTGCCGATGGCCTGCTCGCGGCGCAGGATGGTCCAGATGCGCTCGTCCAGCTGGTTGATGGCCTGGGAAAACGTGGCGTAGCCGGTCAGGATGCGCCCGGGGTCACCGAGGTGTGCTGCCAGCAGAGCATCGCGGATCTGGGCGGCATACAGCCGCACCCAGGGTGGTGAAAGCCAGAGATGGGGGTCGTGTTGTGTTGCCGTGGCGTCGGGACGGGCGCTGGGATGGATCACCCTGAGGCGCGGCGTGGCGCCCTGCAGGCGGCGCAGCAGGGTGGTTTCGAATGGCAGGTCCATGGCGAAGTAGAGCCGGGCTTCCTCGAGTCTGGCGCGCTGCTGGGCTGTGGGCTCGTAGAGTTCATGATTGCCCCCCGGAGGGATGAGCACCATCACCGCCACCTGATCACCAGCAATGGCCTCGATGAAATCCTGCTGGGGAGGCACGGCCACCGCCACCAGCGGCTTGCCCGCCGCCAGGGTGACAGGACACCAGGCCCATGCCAGACACAACAGCAGGATGCATGGCAGCTGTTGGGTTCGTGGTCGCTGCCTCATGCGTTCCATCCTGCTGCCATCATCATGTTACCCTCCGTGTTTTTCTGGGGGCATGCTTTCTCGGGACATGCCGCCGCCCTCCTGACTGCCAAATCCGCCTTGGTATGGTACATTACAATCTACCCACTGGACCGCGCCAGGACGGCTGCTGGTTTTGCCTTTGTCGATCCATCGAGACCTCTTGTCCTTAGAGATTCAAGCGCGATCATGAGCCAAAGCACAGACCCAGAATGCCAACCACCCGCACAGGCGGTCCTGCAGCCCATTGCGGCGCTGCGCAAGCCGCCGTGGATCCGGGTGCGTGCCCCGCTGGACCCAGAGGTGCTGCAGCTCAAGTCGTTGCTGCGCCGCAACAACCTGCACACGGTGTGCGAGGAGGCAAGCTGTCCCAATCTGGGCGAATGCTTTGCCAAGGGCACGGCCACGTTTTTGATCATGGGCGACATCTGCACGCGGCGCTGCCGCTTCTGCGACGTGGCCCATGGTCGGCCCAAGCCCCTGGACCTCAACGAGCCGGATCATTTGGCGCAGACTGTGGCCCTGATGCGGCTGCGCCATGTGGTGATTACCTCCGTGGACCGCGATGACCTCAAGGACGGCGGAGCAAGCCACTTTGTCAAGGTGATCGCCGCCGTGCGCCAGCGCACCCCGCGGGTGCGGCTGGAAATCCTGGTGCCGGATTTCCGGCGTTGCCTCGAGCGTGCCCTGCCGGTGTTGCTTGAGGAGCCGCCGGATGTGTTCAATCACAACATCGAGACCGTGCCCCGGCTCTACAAGCTGGCCCGGCCGGCGGCCAGCTACCGTCATTCGCTCACCCTGCTCGAACGCTTTGGCGCCGCCTGTCCGCAGGTGCCCACCAAAAGCGGCATCATGCTGGGGCTTGGGGAAACCCTGGACGAGGTGACAGAGGTACTACAGGACCTGTACGCGGCAGGTTGCAAGATGGTGACCATTGGCCAGTACCTCGCTCCCAGTCGCAACCACCTGCCCGTGAATCGCTACGTGCCGCCGGAGGAGTTTGCCATGCTGGAACGGCAGGCCCTGGCCCTGGGCTTCAGAAGTGTGGCAAGCGGTCCCCTGGTGCGCTCTTCCTATCATGCCGATCACCAGGCCGAGGCGCTGGAAGGCCCAGCATCGTAGTTCGGCTTTCAGTGACACCCTGCAAGCCCAGTGACGAGGGAGGCTGGCAGGAGCTGGGGTGGCCGCGCTCTATCTGCCTTTACCCAAGGGCTTAGAAAGGCGAGGACTGCGGCGCCATGGGCAAGCCGCGTCACACCGGATGATGGCCCTTGATGGCGGCAAGGGCCATCAGCAACGCCACCTTTCGCTGGTAGCCCCATGACGCATCGCTTGGCTCGTCATTGTGGCACCGTCATGGGTACCCTGCAGGCAGCCGGCGGTCACGAGCCTGTCCGCACATCCACCCACACCAGGTGATGGTCCGAGCTGGCGGGCGCGCCGCCCTCGGGCCAGGCCACCAGAGGGGCCAGGGGGTCTTGGGGATCGGGCCAGAAAATGCCCGAGCCTGCCACATCGAGATTGCTGGAGGGCAGCACATAATCCACCCGCAGGCCGCCTGCAAAGGCGGCGGTATCGTTGGCCGGGTCGCCGAGATGGCTGGAGTTGCGCCGCGCATAGCTTGTCCCACCCGCCGCCCTGGGCGCCAGGTTGCCGTAGGCCACGGCCTGATTGATGCGCGGGCTGTCCAGCAGGCGCTTGATGGCTCCCGGCCAGGCGTCGCCATCGTTGGGGTCGGCGTTCATGTCGCCCAGCACCACGAAGGACGCTGTTTGGGCAAGGCCCCCGCTGCGTCCCTGGTCGTCGCGCAAGTAATCGCCCTGCCCAGGGGTGCTGTAGTCGGCCCACAGCCGGATCTCATCGGCGTTGCGCCGCCCATTGCGGTCTTCAGGGCCATCGAAGGTGGGCGGCGTGGGGTGGCTTGCCAGCAGATGAACCAGGCGGCCATCGGGCAAAACCACGGGCAAATCGACGTGGTTCTTGGAAGACAGGCGCAGGATGTCCTGTTGCTGCTGGTTATAGAAATCAGTCGGTAGCAGGGCCTGGGGCATGTCCTTCCACAAGAAGAGTTGGAAACTGCGCAACTGGTCCAGCTGTAAAGGAAAGCGCGACAGGATGGCAAAGGCATACTGACCGGGGAATTGCCCAAAACCCAGAGCATCGTCTGCGGTGTTCGCCTGACCATCGCCGTTGAGATCCATGCCCGAGGGCACGCCGGTGTTTGATGGTGCCGCATAGGCGTATTCGTAGTGGATGGGCGTGGCGCCATGCTGGCTCACCTCCAGGAAACGCTGCCGGAACAGCCGCAACGCTTCCCCGGCGGCATCATAGTCGAACTCATTGAGCAGCAGCACATCCGGTGCTGTGCGCTGGATGATCTCGGCCACATTGCGCACCTGGTCGGAACCGGGGCCGGCCAACTCCTGGACCAGGGCATCCGGCGTCTCGCGGTACATCGAGACGTTGAAGGTGGCAAACCGCCAGGTGGCCTGCTGGCCTGCCCCTTGATCCTGCGCCATGGGCGCACCGCATGCCATCGCCATAAACACCATCAGCCACCTGGTCCATCTGCTCATCTGCATTCTCCCCCATGACCTGTCCTGTCGTCTGCAGTTGCCATGATACGTACCCGATGTGACAAGGTGGTGAAAGCGGTCGAGTGTCAACAGAGGCATGAGATCAATCCCGTCGCCTGGCATCGGGGCGCAGTGCATGTACCGCCAAGAGCACCAGGAACGAGAAAGTCACCATCACCAGCGCCAGGCGATGGGCGGCCGCATATTCCAGGGCTTCCACATGATCATAGAGCTGCAGCGAGGCCACCCGGGTGATGCCGGGCAGGTTGCCGCCGATCATCAACACCACACCGAACTCACCCACCGTATGGGCAAACGTCATCACCACGGCGGCAAGAAAGCCCGGCAAGGCCATGGGCACGGCCACAGTACAAAAGGCATCCAGTGGGGCAGCGCCCAGCAGGGCCGCCGCTTCCAGGAACGGCTTGCCGATGCCCTCGAAGGCGTTTTGCAATGGTTGCACCATGAAGGGCAGCGAATAGCACAACGAGGCCACTACCAGTCCCCAGAAGGAAAAGGGCAGCAGGCCCAGTCCCAGCGCCGCGCTGAGGCGTCCCAGCGGCCCATTGGGCCCCATGGCCAGCAGCAGGTAGAAGCCCAGCACCGAAGGTGGCAGCACCAGGGGCAAGGCCACCACGGCCCCCAGCGGTTTTTTGAGGCTGCTTGTGGTGCGCGCCAGCCACCAGGCAAGGGGCGTGCCCAGTACCAGCAGGATCAGCGTCACCACGCTGGCCAGGCGTGCGGTGAGCCAGACAGCCTGCCAGTCGTCAGCGCTCAGCAGCATGGTGGCATGGCGCAGCGGTCTTCGTGCCGATTGCCTGCTGGCATGCCAGCAGCGGAGCCGGCGGCCAGGTCGGGCAAGGCGCTATCTGGCTGGCAACGTGAAGCCATGGCGTCCCAGAACCTCCCGGGCAGCGGGTGTCTCCATGAAGGCGGCAAAGGATGCCGCAAGCAAGTTGTCCTTGCCGTGTCTTGTGATGATGAAGCCCTGCTCCAGGGGTGTATGCAGGTTTTCGGGTATCAGCAGATAGCCGCCCCTGCGGGCCATCTCCGGATGGCGGGCCAGCGACAGGGCGATCAGGCCGACCTCGGCGTTGCCGGTCTCCACCAGCTGGGCAGTCTGGGCGATGTTCTCGCCATAGACCAGCTTCGGCTGCACCCTGTCCCACAGGCCGGCTTTGTGCAGCACTTCTGCGGCGCAGCGCCCATAGGGGGCATGCTTGGGATTGGCGATGGCGATGCGCTCGATGGATGGCTCGGCGAGATCGGCCAGCGTCATACGGCTGGCATCCCGCCTGGCGCTCCACAGTACGAGGCGTCCTGTGGCATAGGGCTTGACTGCGGAGGCTGCCATGCCTTCCTGGAGCAGTTTGGCGGGATAGCTGCTGTCTGCAGAGAAAAACAGGTCAAAGGGCGCGCCCTGGCGGATCTGGGCGTAGAAGGCTCCAGAAGAGCCATAGGTCGCCGCCAGCGTGTCTGCTGGATGGTCCTTCCCGAATGTGGCGATGAGGTCTTCCATGGCAAACTTGAGGTCGGCGGCTGCAGCAATGGAGAGCCGGGCCCCATGGGCGCCTGCAGCAGGCAGACAGGCCAGGCAAACAAGCAATAGGCGGATGACTGACATACAGTGCTCCTGGGGTGTGCGCGCCAAGTGGCACGCCCCATGGCAAGCAACTACCGTGCCGACGATGACTCCTGCCCTGGACCCCTGCAGAAACGATGACAGTCCAGAGCGATCTGGCGTATCATCGCACCGGGATGCATCATCCACAAATGGCACAAGGCATACCATCAAGGGCGAATTGTCGGCCATGGGACTGATCTGGCTGCCCACCATCCGCACCGGCACCGGCACCGATGTCTATACCCAGCGCCTGGCCCAGGGGCTCGAGGGCTTTGGGTATCGCGCCAGGATTACCTGGCTGCCCCATGCCCTTGAGTTGGCACCATGGCTGCTGGCCGCGCTCAAGCCACCAGCCGGCACCACCATCATCCATGGCAACAGCTGGCATGCCATGGGGCTGGCCTGCCATGGGCTGCCGCTGGTCGTGACGGTTCACCACCTCAGCGGCACGCCGACATCCAATGGACTACAGCGCCTCTATCACCGCCTGCTGATTCGCAGCTACGAACGCGTGGCGTTGCGAAGGGCTTGGCGCATCATCGCGGTCAGCCCATCGACGCAGCAAGGGCTCATCGCCGCCTATGCGCCTGCGCCACACAAGCTGCGGACCATTGTCAATGGCATCGATCCATCGCTTTTCTCACCCCGCGCCATATCGTTGCCAACAACCCCTCCTGTGCGGCTGCTTTTCGTGGGCAAGCCCAGTTACCGCAAGGGGGTAGATCGCCTGGCGCCCATCATGCATCGGTTGGGTGCCGGATTCGAGTTGCTCTGCGCCACAGCAGGCCGTGCCATTGTCCCGGCACCGCCAGGGGCCGTGGTCCTGGATCGACTGGCGCAACCTGCCGCTCTGGCCGACCTGTATCGCTCGGCCCACATGCTTGTGGCACCCAGCCGGCTCGAGGGCTTCGGGCTTGCCGCCGTGGAGGCTCAGTCCTGTGGCCTGCCGGTGGTGGCTGCCGATGTGCCTGGCCTGTGCGATACTGTCTGCCATGGGAAGACAGGCTTCCTGGTGCCCGGAGACGACATCGGCGCCTATGCCCAGGCCATCCGCACCCTGGCAGACGATGTCGCCCTGCGCCACCAGATGGGCCAGCAGGCCCGGCAATGGGTCATCGAACACTTTGATGAGCAGACCATGCTGCAACGCTATGCAGCGCTGTACATGGAGCTCGAGGCGGCGTGATCCTGGTGGTGGGAGCTGGTTTTGCAGGTGCGGTGGTGGCCCGCCAGCTCGCCGCGGCAGGGCTGCGGGTGCTGCTGGTCGAGCAGCGCGAGCATGTGGGTGGCAATGCCTATGATGAACTGGATGACCACGGCATCCTGGTGCACCGCTACGGGCCCCATCTGTTCCATACCCAGAGCGAGCGCATCTTCGGCTATCTCTCATGCTTCACCGCCTGGCGGCCCTACGAGCACCGTGTCCTGGCCCGGGTGGCCGGCAGGCTCTTGCCGTTGCCCATCAATCGCACCACCATCAACCAGCTCTATGGCTGGGATCTCGACGAACAGGGTATGATCGCCTTCCTTGCCCAGGTTGCCGAGGTGCGGCCCATGTGCACCAGCGAGGATGTGGTGCTCTCCCGGGTGGGTGCCGAACTGTGCGAGCTGTTTTTCCGCCACTACACCAAGAAGCAATGGGGTCTCGAGCTGTCGCAGCTCGCCCCCCAGGTGGCCGGGCGCATCCCGGTGCGCACCAACGACGACGATCGTTATTTCACAGACAGCTTCCAGGCCATACCCCGGAATGGCTATACCGCCATGTTCCGCAACATGCTGGATCATCCCCTGATCCAGGTGGAACTGGCCACGCCCTTTGCAGCCCTCGGCGATTGCTCGCGCTTCCGCCATGTGGTCTACACAGGTCCCGTGGATGCCTATTACGGCTACCGCTTCGGGGCCTTGCCCTATCGCTCGCTGCGCTTCGTCCATCGCCACCTGCCGGATACGCCCCAATACCAGCCGGTGGCCACCGTGAACGACCCAGGCCCAGACGTGCCCTGGACGCGCACGACCGAGTTCAAGCACATCACAGGCGAGCAGCATCCCGGCACGTCCATTGTCATCGAATACCCAGAAGCCCAGGGCGATCCCTACTACCCCATCCCGAATCCCAGCAACGAGGCGCTCTACCAGCGCTACAAGCAGCTGGCACATCAGGAAGCCGGCGTGACCTTCGTGGGGCGTCTGGCCCAGTATCGCTATTACAATATGGACCAGGTGGTGGGCGCAGCCCTTGCGGCGGCGCAGCGCATCAAGGATGGATTATTGTGAACATTGCCGCCGTGGTGGTCACCCACAACCGCAAGGACATCCTGCTGCGTACCGTGCATGCCCTGCTGCAGCAGGGTGATGCCCTTGGCGCCATCTACCTCACCGACAACGCCAGCAGTGATGGTACCGAGGCCGCCCTGCGCGAGACGGGGCTGCTGGATGATGGCCGCCTCCATTACCAGCGCCTCAAGGACAACAGCGGCGGGGCCGGCGGTTTTGCCCATGGCCTGCAGCGGGCCTACAGCAAGGGGCATGATGCCTATTGGCTCATGGACGACGATGCCTGCCCCACACCCCAGGCCCTTCAATATTTACTCGATGCCGCCTCGGGCCATCTCGACCATGCCGCCTATGGCAGTGCTGCGGTCGCCTGGAGTGCCGAGCATGAGGGTTTGGTGCTGAGCTGCAGCACGGCCGTACTGGCGCATCCCATTCCAGGCTACCCCGCCGTGATCCAGCGCCATGACCAGCTGCCCGATGTGGCCGAGGTGCAGAACCTGCCTTTCCTGGGTTTTCTGGTAGCCCATCGGCTGGTGGCCCTGGCCGGGTTGCCCGATGCCAGCTATTTCATCGACTGCGACGACATTGAATATGGCCAGCGCCTGCGTCGCTGCGGTGCCGCGCTCTACCTCGTCAAAAAAAGCCTCATCCATCACCCCCTGCCCCGGGCCGAGATGATTCCTGTCCTGGGGAGGCGCTTCTATCACATGCAAAAGACGCCGCAAAGACGCTACTGGGAGGTGCGCAACCGGCTCATCACAGCGCGGCGCTATTATGGCCACAGGCTGTGGACCGAGACGCTGCCTGGGCTGGCCATTCGGCTGGGACTGGCCATGCGCCATGGCGACCAGCCCTGGGCACAGCTCAGGGCATTCCTGGATGGCCTGTACGACGGCCTGAGCGCTCACGCTGGCCTGCCCCCTGCCACGAACCTCGCCCACGCCATCTCTGTAGACGTGCCGCAGCATACCGGGGCGGACAATGCCGAGCATCATTCATGAACAGCATGCCAGCCATCGCGGCCATCGTGGTCACCTTCAACCGCAAGGCACTGCTGATACCATGCCTCGAGGCGCTGCTGGCTCAGAGTGCGCCTCTGTGGCGCATCCATGTGATCGACAATGCCAGCACGGATGGCACGGAAGAGGCACTGCACGGCGCCGGTCTCCTGCAATTGTCCACCATCCACTACACCCGACTGCCCAGCAATGTGGGTGGGGCCGGGGGCTTTGCCCATGGTATGAAACTGGCCTTCGAGGCAGGAGCCCAATGGTTCTGGCTTCTGGACGACGATGCCATGGCGGCACCGGGAGCCCTGGCCGCCGTGCTGGCCGTGCAGCCGCAGCCGGCCCATGTCTATGGTGCAAGTGCCGTATTCCAGGAGGGCGAACACCACATGATGTGTTGGCCCGCGGTGCTGGTCACCTACAATGCCGACTGGCCGGTGGTGATCCGCAACCATGCCCTTTTGCCCCACACCGCGCCGGTCATGATGCTGCCTTTCATCGGGTTTTTCATCTCGAGGTTGCTGGTGGAGCGCATCGGTTATCCCGAGGCGGCCTTTTTCATCTATGCCGATGACGTGGACTACTGCCACCGTGCCCGCAAGGCGGGGGCCGAGGTGTATCTGGTGCGCGACAGCATGTTCGTCCATCCCAGACCTGGGGACTTCGTGCTGCACCTGGCGGGCTACAGGATCTTTTGTCGACGCATGGCGCCCCAGCGGCGCTACTACGATACCCGCAACCGCATCTGGATCGCCAGGCGCCACCAGCGGCGTTATCTCTACACCACGCTGCTGCCCAGCCTGCTGTTTCGCATCGCAGTAACGATGGTGGCCGAAAAGAACCCCTGGGCGCAGCTCAAGGCCAGCCTGTGCGGCATCCGCGATGGCCTGTTGGCTGGCCCTGCTTCTGCGCCATCCTGCCCATCATGAACCGGACGGATGCCATGCTGTATCTCCGATACAGGCCCGGGCCGCAGGTCATGACCCAGCCGACCGTCTCGGTGCTGATCGCCGCCTACAACGCCGAGGATACCATTGCCCTTGCGGTGCATTCCGCCCTGGAGCAGACAGCCCATCTCCACGAGGTGATCGTGGTGGATGACGCTTCCACGGACCGCACCCTGGATGTCCTGCAGGCCATCGGCGATCCCAGGCTCAAGGTGCTGCACCAGCCTGCCCACCAGGGGCCAGGGGCGGCCCGCAACCGGGCCATGGCAGCGGCATCGGGGCAATGGATGGCCATCCTGGATGCCGATGATGCCTTCGAGCCGCACCGCCTGCAGCGGATTTTTGCCGCCTTGCCCCACATGGACGAGCATACTGTCCTGGGGGACCATTGGATGTATTGCCTTTCCCGGGGGGCGGAGTTGGTGCCGCTCAGGATGACGAAGCCCTTCCCGCCTGTGCTGGAGCTGGGGGATTTTCTCGTCCATAAGCCTTTTTTGGTCAAGCCCCTGCTCCCCGCCTCGGTTCGTGAACTGGGGATTTGCTATCCAGATTGCTTCT
>WOZS01000062.1 GCA_011620135.1 Gammaproteobacteria bacterium | reverse complement strand
CCATGGCTCAAGTCCCCTTTTTTCGTACCTGCTTTTCCCGATTCTCGGCCCATTCCTTACCCTGAGCGGTGGCGATGGAGATGGCCCGATGTTCGGGATAGCCCTCTTCGAGCAGGGCATTACCGATTTCAATCATCTTCTTGCGGACTGGAGCTGTAAAATTTTTCCATGAAGCGGGGTATTGATGCTCATTCCAAGGCATAACCCCCCCCTTAACAATAGATTCCCACCCTAGCTCATCTTAATAACAATAAATAAGCATCAGATCGCCCAGATCATCAGCCCGGTTCCTCGGGGCTCCTGCCACCACAAACCGGCTGACATCATGTCAATTAGCGGCAGGCAAATACTGGTCTTGAGGGTAAGACCGCAGACCATCATGACATCACTGCAGCAGAAGATGGCGAGGTGGCGATGGCCTGAATGGCGGGGTGCTCCATGACCCCCAACACCTTGGCGACATAACCGTGATCGGTCGCATAGCCAGCCTTTGCCAGGGCAGCGATATACTCGGCAGCATCTTGCTGCCTCAACGCCTCCTGGTAGCGGGGATTGCGGCGCAGAAAATCAGCATAATCGGCGACACTCTCCTGCAGGCTCCCATAGACGCGAAAGCGGCTGGTGTGCAGTACCGCAATCCCTCCCTCATCCTCTACGGCTGCCGCTGCCACAGCTGGTCCCGTCCATGCCGGATCAGCCTTGATATTGAATACATTGCAGCTGGATTGGCCATTGGGCAACTGCAGGATGCGTCTACCCCAACCGCTCTCCAATGCCGCCTGGGCCATCAGGGCACGTGCATCCACACCCAACTGCCCTGCCACAGTGGCAATGGGTCCTTGCAGTGCAGCCACAAAGGCCTCGCGGCTCCACGGCTGTCTCTGGGATGCGCCATCCCCCGCTGCCCTTGTGCCATCCACCACCCGAGGCGCCGGCATCCGAGCAGCAGGCATACCATGTCGCAGATCATGCATGTCCACAGACAGCATGCCCTGCTGCAACGCTTGACCGGAACCTGACCGCTGTTGCCCGGCTCGGGGAAGAGAATCAAGAGATCCTTGGGGAATGGCCTGCATCAGCAGCTTGTCAAAACCCAGATTGGCCTTCTGGGCCACATGCAAGCCTACTTCCTGGTCCAATAATTCCTGGGCCAGTTCTGTGGCATGACTCTCAAAGAGCTTGCCGCCCAGGTTATCCTTGTGGGACTCCTTGAGCAACAGACCCACCAGGAGGGATTCAAATTGATGGGCTACCGCTGCAGCGTTCTGTCGGGGATTTTCCCTGGCCAATACCTTCAGGTCAGCAATGGTCTGGCTATTCAGCACCATGCCCGATGATGGATTGGTTATCTGCATGACTCATACCTCATGGGTAATACATCCCCTCAGGCTACCCAGGGCTCATGCTTGATGGGTGGTAGGATAAAAAAACAGGTTGGTCGCAAAGGTTGGCTGTCCAGATCAACCCAGACCAGGGGCTGCAACCTTCTCAAATCACCTCCAGATCCGCCCGCAAGGCGCCTGCCTCCTTGAGCGCTTCCAGGATGGCAATCAAGTCATCGGGGCTGGCTCCCACCCGATTCACCGCCTGAACCAGTTCATCCAGGGAGGCGCCTGCTTGAACCATGAACATTTCTGGTCGTTCCTGCTGCATCTGAATCTGGGTTTGCGGTACCACCGCCGTCTGGCCTGCTCCAAAGGGCTGTGGCTGGACAACCTGGGCCCCTTCTGCGATGCGTACCGCGAGATTGCCATGAGAAACGGCCGCAGGCCTGATGCGCACCGATCCTGAGATCACCACGGTACCAGTCCGACTGTTGATGACCACAAGCGGTGTTTCGATAGAAGGGGCGACCTCGATGTTCTCGAGCATTGCAATGAAATTGACCCTGTATCCTGAATTCTGGGGTGCTGCAATCGTCACAGCTCCGCTGTCCAGGGCGTGGGCCGTCCCTTTGCCCAGGTTCTCGTTGATCGCCTCGCTGATACGCTGTGCTGTGGTGAAATCAGGTTTCTTGAGCAGGAGCGTGAGCTCTTTGTTGGCCGCAAAAGGGCTGCCAACAGCCTTTTCCACCGTGGCCCCACCAGGGACCCTTCCTGCTGTTGGGGTATTGACCGACAACCGAGCCGCCGTACCCTGCACCCCGACCCCTGGTACAACCACACTGCCCTGAGCCATGGCATAGACCTGGCCATCGGCACCAAACAAAGGCGTCATCAACAGCGACCCACCGCGCAGACTGCTGGCATTCCCTATGGAAGAGACAGTGACATCAATGCTTTGTCCAGGCCTCGCAAAAGGAGGCATATCTGCCTGGACTGCCACGGCAGCCACATCACGCAAACGGATGAACTGCCCCGGCGGAACAGAAATGCCTTGTTTGAGCAGCATGTTGCGCAGGGTCTGCACGGTAAAAGGGGTTTGCGTCGTTTGATCGCCTGATTGATCAAGCCCGGTCACCAAACCATACCCCACCAGCTGATTGGCGCGCACGCCAGACCAGGTGGCCAGATCCTTGATGCGCTCGGCCTGGGCTGTGCCCACCATAAACATGGGCCAGCACAGCGCTCCCCAGGCAAACAGTCGCCATACCCGTTGAATGGTCATCTCTCCTGTGGAGGTGAAGGCATGTCGAAGAGTCTTCATAGGCTTCATAGAGACTCAGAACGGCCAGACAGGGCTGCTAAAAAACCGCCCCAGCCACCCCTGGCGATTGGTTTCATCCAACACCCCACGACCACGATAGCTGATGCGCGCATCCGCCACCTGCGTGGAGAGTACCGTGTTGGCAGGTGTGATATCTTCGGCACGGATGATGCCGCTGAACTGGATCACCTCGCTGCCCTGGTTGAGACCAATGGATTTTTCACCCCGCACCACCAGATTGCCATTGGGCAAGACACGGGCCACCGTCACCGCCAGCATGCCAGTCAAGGCGTTGCGCTGGGCGCTGGTCCCATTGCTGCGAAAGGCTCGGTCAGCTGTCACATCCAGACCAAAATCCTGTTGGGTATGTCTCTGAGAAAGACCAAAAAGCTGATTGATGGTCTGGGTGACATCATTGGTCTTGTCGGTGTTGGTGGTGGCGGTCTTGGTACCATTCATGTTCTCGGCGAGGACGATGGTAATCACATCACCGATGCGATAGGCCCTGGCATCGGCATACCAGTTCATCATGTAGCCAGTGCTGTAAATGGCTCCTGTCTGCTCGGTGGGCGGCAAGGGGGGTGGATAGACTGCTGCATACGCAGGATCCCGCTGGGGTAGCTCATGGGCGCATCCTGCAAGCATTGTCGCCAACACCATGGCACAGGCCTTAAAAGCAGCGTCGGGCTGCATGCTCATCTCGTGTTGCCTACCGTCGTGGATCCAGGGCAAGTTACAGATTGGTGGTCATGAATTGCAGCATTTGATCTGCGGTGGAAATGGCGCGGGTATTCATTTCATAAGCACGTTGCGCCTCGATCATGCTCACCAGTTCTTCAACGGCATTCACATTGGAGGTCTCCAGCATCCCCTGACGCAAAACCCCAAAACCGTTATTAGCCGGATCATCAATGTTGGGTGGCCCGCTGGACTGGCTCTCCAGAAACAGATTTTCTCCGATGGGCTGCAAGCCTGCCGGGTTGATGAAGTCTGCCAGCTGAATGTTGCCTACCTGGTTGGGGGTTGGATCATTGGGCAACTTGACGCTTACAATACCATCGCGGCTGATGAAGATATTCTGGGCATTATCGGGAATCTGGATACCTGGTTCCAGGGTATAGCCGCCAGAAGTCAGCATCTGGCCATTTTCATCCAGCTGGAATGTGCCGTCCCTGGTGTAGGCCAAGGTGCCATCGGGCAACAGCACCTGGAAAAAGCCACGCCCATTGATGGCCACATCCAACGGCGCGCCCGTGTTCTGATAGCTGCCATCGGTAAAGAGCTTTTGTGTATAGGCCAGCTGCACACCAGTGCCCAACTGCAGCCCCGATGGCAATGTGTTGATCTGATTGGCCTGGGCACCTGGCTGCCGCACGTTCTGATAGAACAGATCCTGGAATATTGCACGATCGGCCTTGAAACCGGTGGTGTTGATATTGGCCAGGTTGTTGGCAATGACCGCAAGCCGCGTGTTCTGGGCATCAACGCCCGTCTTTCCAATCCACAGTGCAGGATTCATGATCCACCATACTCCAAATGTTCTACCATAGACCCATCTTGCTTGCCGAGGACTGCCTTGGCTGCTGCCCGTCTTGTGTTAACGAAAAACCCAGCGGGCCTCAACTTCCCAGTCGCAGCAGGGAGGTTCCTGCTCCTTCGTTATCCCTTGACTCGCTGAGGAAACGAATATGCATCTCATAGCGCCTTGCATCATCAAGGAGGGCCACCAGCTCGCCGACCCCTGAGACATTGCTGCCTTGCAGGACCATCGGTGTCAGGCGCAACCCGGCATCGGCTGGCTGGAGCAAGCGATTCTGGACCTGAATGGTGCCATCAGTGGCCTTGCGCAATTGGTTGGGAATGGGGTCAACCATCTTGATGCGATCGACTGTCTGCTGCATCTCGGGCGTTTGGCCCTGGGGCACCATCGAGATGGTACCATCCGATGCAATACTGAGTCTCTGAAAAGGTGGCAGAACAATGGGGCCGAAATTACCCAAAACCGGCCTGCCAGATTCGGTCACCAGCTGACCGGCTGGTGTCACCTGCAAGGATGCCGAGCGCACGAACGATTCGCCACCATCAACGCCCAACACAGAGATCCAGCCGCGACCACTCATGGCCACATCCAGATCCCGCCCGGTGGGCGTCATGGGACCTGGACTGAGATCAAGGGCAGGTGTCTCGGTCATGGCCTGCACCCTGGTGGCCAGGACATCCCCAAACACAGGCATGGCTCTTTGCTGGAAGCGATCTGCAAGAAAACCATTCGTGTCCATGTTGGCAAGGTTGTTATTATGCCCTTCCTGTGCCAGGAAAAGCTCCTTGGCTCCAGACATGGCGACATACGCCATTCGGTCCATATCAGGCTCCCCTTATCAAGGGATCAACGCACATTGAGGATGTTCTGCGTGACATTGTTCCAAGCGGTGATGGACTGGGTGTTGGCCTGGAAATTGCGCTGCGCCATAATCAGATTCACCAACTGGGAGACCAGATCCACATTGGAACCTTCCAGCGCAGAGGCTGTGATGGTACCGAAACCGCCATTGCCGGCCTGCCCCACCAGGACAGGTCCTGAATTGCCACTCTCGGCCCATTGGGTATCGCCGATAGGTTGCAAGCCTTCCGGGTTGGCAAAATTGGCCAACGCCACCTGGCCCAGAACCTCCGTGGAGCCATCAGTGAAGCGAGCCGTCAAGACTCCGTTGTTGTCGATATCAAGCCCAGTCAGGGAACCAATGGACCGGCCATCCTGGGTGATGCGATTGAGGCTGTACTGCTCGTCATATGCCGTGGTGCCACTGAGATCCAAGTCGATGGTCATGGGAGCAGCCCCTCCTCCGGGGGTATAGCGCAGGGTGGCTGTGCCGCCGCCATTTGCAGCAATCTGGCCATTTTGATCGAATCTCAAGTTAATGTTCGCAGGCCTGACCTCGCTGCCATCGATGACGGCATGGGCGGTCCATTGTTGTGTCGCTCTTCCGGGAAGAAAACCCCTATCTCGGTCCTTGACATAATACAGGGTCATGGTATGCGGATTGCCCAGAGAATCATATATTGTCGTCGAGGTGGCATAGTTGTAACTTTGGGGGTCATTGGGGTCAAAGCGGCGGTCTGGTGGTCTTTGGTCAGCCGCTGCGAGGTTGGCTTCCACCGCAACCTGCGTGGTGGCCTGGGGATCGGACTGCCCCGTGGGCAGCTGGAGGTCCTGCAGGTTACCGGTATCGAAACCGCCATTGCCTGTTGGCGCAAATCCTTGCAGGCGCTGGCCCTGTGCTGTGACCAGATAACCCTCCTGGTCGGGCCCAAAGGCCCCGGCACGCGTATAGGCTACGCCCTGCTCGTTTTGCACTATGAAAAAACCATTACCCTGGATGGCCAGGTCGTAGGGATTGCCTGTTTGCGTCAGTTGGCCATCAGTAAACAACTGATGGATACGGGCAGTCGTCACGCCCATACCCGGCGTATTGACCCCACCGAAGGCGTTGGCATACACATCGGCAAACTCGGCTCTCGAGTTCTTGAAGCCAGTGGTGCCCACGTTGGCAATGTTGTTGGAAACCACATTCAAATCGGTTTGCGCCGCATTGAGGCCACTGACAGCTGTTCCAAATGAGGCCATCTTTCTTGTCTCCCAAAAATCTTGCTTCCCAAAAGGTTTTTAGAGTGTCAACTGCCTGATATCATCAATTGGCACACGCCCCAGAGCACCTAGATCCACCATGGTCTGCGTGGCATCCGATCCCAACACCACACCCTGTACCCGCGCACCACCATAGGTGGCCAATGCCTGACCATTGGCGGTAGCCGCCAGATGATAGGTACCAGGCGGCATGGCTCTGCCACGAGGCCCCTTGCCATCCCAGGAAAAAGGCACAAGCTCCTCTTGACCGGAAGAGCCCCCTTCTGCCTGCACCACTATTCGGCCCACCTCTTGCCCTGAGTCATCAAGAATCTGTACCTGGACGGGCCCATTGACCCCTGATGGCACAGCCACCGCTCCACGCAGCCCGCCATCTGACTCAAGCACCGCCACATCCGCGGGCACCAAGGCCCGCTGCCCAAGCATGCTGGATGCGCGGGCCGCCATGCTGGCAGTCACGCTCTGATTCATGGCGGTGGCTGATTCATTGAGCTGGGTGATGCCCTGCAATGTACTGAATTGGGTCAATTGGCTGACGAACTGGTTCGGGTCCAATGGCTGGGTGGGATCCTGGTTCTGGACCTGGGTCGTCAGCAGGCGAAGGAAATCACCTTGATTCAAGCTTTGATTCTGGGGCACGACCCCATCCTGAGTGGGGGGTGGTGCGCTGAAACGGGTCACTCCTCCGGGCGCGCTTATCTGGGCCATAAACCTGTCCTCCTCATCTTGCTTCCATTGGCTACTGCTCAAGCCGGGGCCAGGATTCCTGACTGACCAGGAACGGCGCTATGCACCGAGTTCCAATGTCCGGCTTACCAGAGACTTGGCCGTGTTCGCCACCTCGATATTATCCTGGTAACTGCGCGAGGCCGAGAGCATATCAGTCAATTGCTCGACCACATTGACATTGGGCAGGTAGACATACCCCTGGGCATCGGCCGCAGGATGATCCGGCCGATACTCGCGACGAATCGGTGCGGGGCTTTCCAAGATGCCCATCACCTTGACCTCCGCGACCCCCTGAGCCCCAAACTGGTCATTGAGAATGGCTGCAAAGACAGGCTCCCGGGCGCGATACGTGGTATCGATACTGCTGGAGATGCTCTCGGCATTGGCGAGATTGCTGGCCACCGTATTCAAGCGAACCGCCTGGGCGTTCAGTGCCGAACCGGCAATGTCGAAAACGCGCATCAAGGACATCGCTACCTCTTACTCACCGCAATACCTGCCACGCAACGCCATTGTGTTGCCTTTTCTTGCTGTCTGGTGCCGCCTGGTGCACTATTGACCCTGGATGGCCACGCGCAGCGTGCGAAACCGGCCGCTGAGGAAGGTAAGCGTGGTCTGGTAGGCCAAGGCATTTTCCATATAGGCCATGCGCTCCATGTTGGTATCGACGGTATTGCCATCCAATGCTGGAGAAAACGGTACCCGATAGGGAAGCTCATCGGGCAACAGCTCTTGGCCTGGTTTTGGGATATGCCTGGCGTCGGTGAGCTGCAGTGGCAGGCTCTGCTGGTTGCCGAGGGCATTGCCCAATGCGCCGCGGAAATCAAAATCCCGTGCCAGATAGTGAGGTGTATCGGCTTGAGCCATGTTCGAGGCCAAAACCTCTGCTCTCAAGCCCTCCAGCTGCCATGCCGCTGGGTGAATCCCCAGTGCTGCCTGCCAATTCACCGCCATCGCCAATCCCTTCCAGAAAACACCCGCTTATCGCGGCCTCGCTAATCATGGCGCAGGCTTGCGCTTTCGTCAAGCAACCTCGTCAAGCAGCCATCATGTATAGTATGCCTCATGGCACCTCTGATTTTCGACGCTGCATCCTCTCTCCCCAGTCTCCCCAGAAGCAGGTCAGGCAGGGTAGGAATCATGGCGGCAGCGTTGCTCATGTTGGTTGGCCTATGCCATGCCCAGGAACAACCCCTCGAACCGCTGGATCGCCTCGCCAGCGTTGCAGAAAGCGTCCTGCGGCAACGCCTTGCTCAATCGGCCCCCGATGCCCAGGTGCGCATCATGCCATTGGACCCCAGACTGCGCCTTGCCGCCTGTCCCCGCGTCCAAGGCTTTTTGCCGCGCAGCGACAACCTCCTGGGCATGGTCACCATCGGCTTGAGCTGCCCCGGCCCCCAGCCCTGGCAGATCTATGCAACCGCACAAGTCCGTCTGATCCGCCCCGTGGTGACCGCAAAACGCTCCATGGCCCGGGGCGATCAACTGACACATGAGGACCTTCAGTTGACACCAGAGGATGTCTCCAACGCCCCATCTGGTCTTTTCACCGACATGAATGCCATCCTGGGCCGTACAGTGCGGCGCCCCTTGTCTCCAAGCAGCATCATCACCGAACGGGACCTGGAACCTGATTTTGCCGTTTCCCGGGGACAACGCATCGAAATGATGGCGGATATCGGACATGGCTTTGTCACGGCAGATGGCCAGGCCTTGCAGGATGGCCGCCTAGGCGAGACCATTCGCGCTCGCAACCTGCGTTCGAAAAAGATCATCCAAGGCGTCGTTTCCGGACCTGGGCAAATCCGCATCTCCCAATGATATAAGTGTGGATATTCGGATCAGGCCAAATAATTGACCGCATGGGGGCTGGCAAGCGGGCTCTGCCAGCCTGTCTGGTCACCTGAAAGGAGCGCAGGCTCGGGCAGCAACACAGTCCCCCCTGTTTCTGGGGCATGATGGCTGCCCTGGGAGTTCTGGTGCTGATGCGCGGCGTCATGCTGGCCCAGGGAAGCAAAGGGGCTGTGGCTATTGAGGTTCACATGAACACGCACGTCCTGTAGCCCAGCCTGGGCCAACTGTTGCTCCAGCCTGGGCGCAGAAAGACTCAAGGCATGCGCCGACGCCAGATTATCCGCCACAAGCTGGATACGGCGCAGGCCATCCAGCATGTCAATGCGTATCATCACATCACCCAGCTGGGCAATATTGGTCTGCAGATGCAGACCCTGAATGCCACCTTGCGGACCAGAAAGCCAAGTGGCATTCAGGATGGGCATGGGTAGCGTTGCTGCTGGCATATTCCCTTCCCAGGGCAACGGGATCGTCGGGGAATTTTGCCAGGAAGCAGCCCCTATCCCCGGGAGAGGGGCCAGCAAGCGCAGGCCCAAATCGCGCAAATCCTGCATGGCATCAGGCTGCGCCGTCATGGCTGCAGCGTCCAACCGCGGAAAACCTGGTTGGGAAAGCAGCGTTTTGGCCTCCTTCATCATGGGGATGGCGGCAAGGGACCAATCCGCAAACTGTACCTCGGTTTCCGATGCTGTCAAGCCCTGCTTCGGGCCCGCATGGTCTTCTTGTTGTGGCGCGACATCTTGCCGCATTACCCTCGACAACGGATTGGATATGCCATGGGATGCATCCCGATCCCCGGCCTGCATGGCCTCGTCCTGCAAGCCATCCATTGGTGTGGTGCGGGACGTATCCTGGGTGAGGCGGGCGACCCTGGGCTGAGGCATGTTTTCCGCCAGGTTGCGCATGAGCTGCTGGAGTTTGTCATCGTGGGGGTGATCGGACAGCATGGTCATGAGCCGTTTGTCGTGGTGGGGGTGATCGGACAGCATGGTCATGAGCCGTTTGTCGTCGTTGGGGTGATCGGACAGCATGGTCATGAGCCGCTGGAGAACGCGGAGCCCTGGCATCTCGCTGGATGCTTCATGCCCTCCTTCCCTTGCGCCCTCCTCCCGCACAGCCTCGGGCAAGGCCTGCCACAGGGACGCCATAACAAAATGAATGGCCGTCGCCAGTGGATGGGAAGCATCACCATTCAATGCCGAGTCACTGTGCTGCTGATCGGCTTCCAATGCCACAGCAGCGTGATCGTCGGCCTTGTCATGGCGACTTGCCATGTGGCGCACAGACTGCGCCGCATGATTGGCCTGTGATCCCTCACGTGATCCCATGGCGGTGGCGTGGGTATGGCCATCCTGGGGAAATCCCGTATCTGCTGCTTCATGACCCAGCCCATTGAACACCTGGCCAAACGAGGCGTGCGACACGTGCTGCGGCCCGCCCGTCCCTGCCAGCATTGGCTTTGGCGCATCGATTGAAGCGCCGGATGAAGCTCCGACATCCGTACTGAACGATTGAATACTGCTCATCGTGACCTGCTCATTGATCTAAGCGCTCATGAGGTATCTATTTAGAATCCAGTTAGACTTGCCCTTGCCAAGCCTTGTTGTCAAGGCTCCCGTGATGTCAGCCATGGAGGCATCTTGCGGCGCTCGTCCAGCTCGCGCTGCTCCTCGCGCCGCAGCGCCACGCGCGTGGCCTGGACGCGACGGTTCTCGCAAAAACCCTCCATCATCATGGCATGACGATGCATTTCCTGCCAGGACTGCTGCAGGGCCTGGCGCTTTGCTTCTTCCTGCTGGCAGCGCAGGTTGCTTTTGTGCTCGGCGTCGCGCAACTGCGCCACAAAGGCCAACTGATCCTTGAGTAGCTGGGCTGCCAAATTTTGGCTGCTCTGCCAAGTCCGCTGCACAGCCATTTCATAATCACTCCGGTAGCGCTCCAGTTGTTCATGGGCCTGCTGTAACCGCAGCACTGACGCATGGGCTTCGGCCAATTCCTGCTTGGCCCCATCAGCCTGTTGGCGCCATAAACCGGTGAGGCGCTCCAAGGACTCAGGCGGCTTGCTCATGCCCACCCTTGCCTGCTGTGGATCCCACTGCCATGGCAACCACACGGCTCAGTGCTGCCTTGCTTTCCGCCAGGGTCACGGATGTATGCCAATCCTGGGTGAGGAAATCCTGCACCGCGGGAAAAGCCTGAACCACACGATCAAGCGCTGGATTTGCGCCGCGCCGATAAGCCCCCACCATGAGCAGGTCCTCATTCTGACGATAGAGCGCATAGGCCCTTCGAAAAGCCTGGGCTGAGCGCCACTGGCTATCGTCCACTGCATCGCGCATCACCCTGTTGACAGACGCTTCCACATCGATTGCCGGAAAATGCGTCGCCTCCGCCAGGCGGCGTGAGAGAACGATGTGTCCATCCACCACAGCCCGTGTTGCATCTGCTATGGGATCCTGGAGATCATCTCCCTCAACCAGAACGGTATAGAAGCCAGTGATGGAACCCCTGGACCCCTGGCGCCGTCCAGCGCGCTCAACCAGATGAGGCAGGCGTGAGAAGACTGATGGGGGGTATCCCCTGGTCACAGGCGGCTCGCCTATGGCCAGACCGATCTCACGCTGTGCCTGGGCATAGCGCGTCAGGGAATCCATGAGCAACAACACATCATGACCCTGTTCCCGAAACATCTCTGCCAGCGCCGTGGCCAGAAGTCCCGCGTGCAGGCGTTCCAGGGGGGGGCAATCGGCTGGCGCTGCCACGACCACAGCCTTGGCCAAGCCAGCTTCACCCAGGATCTGCTCGACGAACTCCACCACCTCACGCCCGCGTTCTCCAATCAGGGCCACCACCACCCGATCAGCAGCCGTATAGCGGGCCATCATGCCCAACAGCACGCTCTTGCCGACCCCGGTCCCTGCCAGGATGGCCATGCGCTGCCCCCTGGCAATGGTCAAAAGACCATTGATGGCTCGCACCCCCACGTCAAGCGCCCCTGCTGGGGGCAGGCGATCCAACGGCGAATAGTGCTGGGTTTCCAGGGCTATGGAAGTATCCTGCTCATCATGCAGCAGGGGGCCTCGATGATCCGCCGGCTGCCCCCAACCATCGACCACCCTGCCCAACCATGCGTCAGAGGCTCTGACGCTGAAAGTCCGCCCCATGGGGCGGACTGCTGCCCCAGGCCTCAGTGCCGGGGCATGGTCCCCTCCCATCAGAAAGGTGCGACCTTCAGAAAAACCGATCACCTCAGCGTCCAAATTCCGGCCATTCCGGCCAATGATCTGGCACCAGGAGCCCAGTTCTTCGCGCAGACCAACAGCTTCCATGGTCAAGCCCACCACCCGCAGCAACCGGCCACACAGGGCAGGGAAAGGGGGTGGCGCAACACGCTTCCGAAGTTGGTCCCCCCAGGCCAGCAGGGCATCGTGCACGGCATCCACCTTCACCTGCGCTTGAGGTTGCAGCTGCTCGTCGGGATGGGCGGTTTCAGCTGTCATGATCAACCAAGCACCTTGGCGAACAAGGTCTCGAGTTGGCTTTTGACGGACCAATCCAATACATGGGCATCGGTTTCCACCTGCAATCCTCCCGGGGTAAGCTCTTGATCAGGGATGATCTCTATGTTGCCCTTTTCGAGCAAGGCAGGGGTTTGCCCCTGGAGCGCCTGACGTATCAGCGGTACATCCTGCGGATGCACGGTAATCTTCATGTTGGTTTGGTTCAGCGGAACAAGTGTGGGCAGGGCCTGCAGAATCCTCGCGATCGCCTGGGAGCTGTCCTTGCCCAGCTCCCTTTGGACAAGGGCAACAACCATCTCTCGTATCACGGTTCCAAGCATCTCCTGGAGGTCCTGGGTCAGCAGATGCATCGGGTGGCTCAGGGAGCCGAGCATGTCCTGCAGGCGCTGCTGTTCTGCAGCAGTCCGATCCTGACCACTCTGGTAGCCTGCGGCAAACCCCTGAGCATGACCATCCCGTTGTCCAATCTCCCGCCCCTCTTGCAGACCTTGCTCATACCCTTGCTGTTTGCCTGCTGCCATCTCCTTTTCAGTTGTTTCGCGGGCCTGGGCCAGCATCCGCTGGGCCTGCTGTTCTGCGTCGGCCAGCACCTGCTGGCGCAGCAACTGCAACTCCTGCAGATAGTCTTCCCGAGAAGGCAGCACCATCCGACCCTGCCCATCCTCAACCTGCGCTTCCTGTGCGACCGTAAGCGAAGGGACCACAGGCAATTCGGGTGCTTCCATGGGAGTGGCATGTTGCCACACCGCCTCATGAGATTGATGGTGCCTGGCCATGAACCTAGACCATCCGCCCGCTAGAGCGAGAAATGCTGATCCTCTCCATGGGATTCGCTGACTGTTCCATCTTTCGGGCCAGGGCTATGATCTTGCGTTGTGCAATTTCCACATCGCTGATGGGTTGGGGACCAAGGCTGCTGACTTCTTCTTGGATATTCTGCCGGTTGAGCGTGGACATGTTCTTGTAGATGTGTTCACGCAAGCCCGCTGAGGCGATTTTCAAGCTGCGTATCAGATCGTAGCGATCCACGCTAATCTCCTTGTCGCCCCGCAGGATGGCCATGATGATCTTTTGCATGTCCATATCCGAGATGCGGATGAAGTCTTCGAACAGGAACATGTTGTCGCGCACATTTTGGGCCTGGGTGGGATCGCTCTTTTCAAATTCCCCAAATATCGTTTTCTCAAGTCCTTCATCGACATAATTCATGATCTCGGCGGCCAACTTGACGCCATCGTATGGCACTTCGCCCGAACCAGACAATTGGCGTTCCATGCTTTCGCTAAGCGTGGTCAGGGCCTGGGGCTGAATGGTTTCAAGTCGCGAAAGGCGCATGATCACATCACTTTGTTGATGAGGCTGCAAGCGCCCCACAACCTCTGCTCCCTGCTGTGGCTCCAGGTAAGCAAGAATCAGGGCGATGATCTGAGGATGCTCAAAGCGAACGGCTTCCGCTACAACACGCGGGTCCATCCAACGCAACTCATCCAGACCCCTGGTGTCATACTGCGTCAGGATCCGATCGATAAACGACTCGGCCCGCTCGGGACCTAGGCTGCGCTCCAAAACCTTGCGCACGTATGAGCTAGTGCCAATGGCGTAATGGGTATTGATTTGGGCGTCCTGTTCGAAATGCCTGCATACACCGAGCAGTGCCAGGCTTGAAAGCTGTTTGCCATCAAGCACCACCATGGTTTTGCCAATACGATGGACTTCCCGGGGCTCCAGGTGTTGCAGAATCTCCACAGCCAACTCTTCACCCACTGCCAGCAGGAGTGCCGCCGCCCGATTGGAACCTCGCAGTTCTTCTTCTAATGCACTCATGCTTGCTCCTTAGTTCCCCTTCACCTCTGTTCATCCTCTTGCAGCCAGTTGCGGATAATCTGGGCGACCAGCCTGGGGTCTTGTCGCGCTGTGCGCCTGACAAGCTGCAAAGCATCCTCCAGATCGCTTGCAGAGGGTAGCGGACGCTCCATAAATGGGGCGGCTGCTGCTTCTTCTGCTGCCATCCTATGGCGTGCTGTCCTTTCCTGCTCCTGTTTTTGCCGGTCCAATTCCTGTTGAGCTCGCCAGCGCTCACGCACCATGTGGAACAACAGCAGCGCCACCACCAAGGCCAGCAACCACCAGGCAAACTGCAAGACCTGATCCCAGAAAACCAGATCCTGCCACCAAGGCAAGGCCCCTGGTCCTGCGGGGGCGGCAAAGGAGGCATTGATCACGTGCACGCTGTCACCCCGCTGTTCGTTGAAACCGATCGCCTCCTTGACAAGTTTTTCCAGTCGACTGATTTCTTCGTCGTTCCAGGGCGCCCGGATAACCGAGCCATTGGTTTGCTTGACATACCTGTCATCCACCATGACTGCAACGGTCAATCGTTTGATGACACCTGGCGCATATTTGGTATGGCGTACCGTGTTGCCGATTTCCCAGTTTCTGGTGGACTCCGAACTCTGCTCCCGAGGTTTCTCCTCCTGCTGATTCTGTTGGTTGGCTTGTTGACCCGGCACAGTCTGGGGTGCTGTACCGGCTGCAGGGGGCTGATTGGTCAATGCCCCAGGCACGCCCATGGGTGGCTGCATGCCTTCTCGCACCATGGACTTCAGCTGCTCGCTGCGCAACGCCCGCGGTTCGGGATGAAACAACTCTTCGGCCTCATCACGCTGGGACCAATCCAGCTCGGTGTTGACCTGGGCACGCACTCCTTCTGCGCCCACGAGGGGCTCGAGCAGGGTATTGATTCGCTTGATATAAGAAGACTCCAACTGTTGAGCGTAGAGCAACTGCTGTACAGAAGCCTCCTGATCATCGGACTGGTCGTCGCGCTTGGAGAGCAGATGCCCCCCCTGATCCACCACAGCCACCTGATCCGGATTGAGTGCCACGATACTCGCCGCCACCAGGTGCTGGACTGCATTGACCTGTTTTTTGGTCAGTGTATGGCCAGGGCGCATCACCACCAACACCGAGGCACTGGGCTTCCTGGTGTCGTGAACAAAGACCGCCTGCTGCGGCAGCGCCAGATGAACACGGGCCTGACGAACACCGGCAATGGATTCCACCGAATGGGCCAGTTCCCCCTCCAGCGCCCTTTGCAGTCGCTGGTGCTCCATGAGTTCACTGGTGCCAAACCCTGCCGGCTGATCCAGCAGCTCATATCCACGCGAGCCAAGCCGTGGCAAGCCATCTTCGGCAAGCTGCATGCGGGCTGCATGCAGCCGATCCTCTGGGACGAGGATGGTGCCTGAGGCATCGAGCCGATACGGGACACCCCGAGCATCCAGTGCGGCACTGATCTCGCCTGCTTGATCCGCTGGCAGATTGGGATACAGGGGGGAATCCTGTAGGCTGCGACCCCAGAAAACCGCGAAAAGCACCACTGCCAGCACCAATGCGGCGGCACCTGCCAGCACCCAGCGACGCCAACCCGCTTGCTCGCTCAGCCAAGAGCGCAACCGCCGCATCAACTGCCGACCGGCAGATTCCAATCCTTGTGTCGTATTCACATGAACCCAACCCTTGATCCAACCAGGACACCAAGCCCCGTTATTTACAATGGCATCCTATTGATTTCTTGGTAGGCATCAACAAGTCTATTGCGTACAGCAGACAGGCCCTGGAAAGCCGTTATTGCCTTTTGGCTCTCCAGCATGACAGCAGCCAAATCATTGATGCGCCCTGCCTCATAGGCCTCCTTGAGGCCATCGGCATGTTGTTGCTCCGCATTCATCGTCTCCATGACCTGCTGCAACAATGAACCAAAATCCACGTGCCCAGCAGAGGGGCTTTGACTGGGATTGGTCATGTTGTGCAGCTGGTCAGGAGCAAGAGACGCGGTTTTTTGTCCCTGAGCCCTTGCTTGCAGTGCCGCCATGCGTTGATCGATTGCCTGGATGCGATCCATGAACCCCCCGTTGTCCGCTAGTCATAATTTAGATATGGACAGAACACACGTGATTTTGCGGTCTCTTGGGAAACCATGAATCTTCCTCACGGTGGTGTCGCTGGCGGCAGCGCACGGATGCGCTCCTGCTCTGGATGAGGCCAATACTCTTGATCCCCATCGCGATCCCCGGTCTCTTGCCGAGGATCGGGACCTGCCTTGATGGCAATCACCACGCGACGATTCTGGGCACGGCCTTGAGGAGTCGCATTATCGGCTATGGGCTGCTGTTCTCCGTAGCCCACCACAGCCATGCGCCTTGGATCAACACCCTGTTGCTGAAAGAGGCGGACCACAGAGGCGGCGCGAGCCGCGGAGAGCTCCCAATTGGATGGAAAGGAACCATGCCGGCGTACAGGAATATTGTCGGTATGGCCCTCGACCCGTACCGGATAGGGAAAGCGCGCTATCACCTTGCGCACATCTTCCAGGGGCTTGCTGGCCGCAGGCAAGAGTTCAGCGGAGCCACTTGGGAAAAGCACCCTGTCCTTCAGCTCGATCTCGACCCACAAATCATGGCGGCGCACTTCCACCAACCCCTCCTTGATCAGAGGGAACATGGCCTGTTGCAGTTCTTCGACAATCTGTCGCGACACCGCTATGACATCCACCACATCGGCTTCCTTTTTGCCAGGTACTCCTGTGGCTTCGATATCGGGCGAAGGCGCTATCTCCTCATAAGGCGTGCTCACCGCCTGCTGGCGCTTCAGCGGCATCACACCTGAGGGCGACATGTGTAACGCCTGGCGCACCGCAGACCGCACCTCCTCCATGGAGGCTTTCTTGCTGACTGCGATGGCATAGAGCACAATGAACAAGGCAAGGAGCAATGTGATGAAGTCTGCATAGCTGACCAACCAGCGCATGCGGTCGCCTGTAGCGACATCATCTGCGGATTTTTTAGCGCCACCTGCCATCACTGCCCCCACTGATCAGGTATCTTACTGGGTCACTGCTGAAAACCACGAAAAGACCCTGGCCAGCAGCCCCTGGACCGGGTTGCCGCATCATCCCCTGCCGGAGGCAGCGGTCGAATCCACAGGCGACTCCATCTCGGCAAGGTTCACCACGGCATCTGCATCCATGAATCCCCGCAATGCCCTGAGGACATCACGATACGGCATGTTGCTGGCCAGCAGCAAGACGCCCTGCAAAAAGAGTTCTCGATATCTTGTCTGCCTGGCAGCATAGGTCTTGATCTTTCCAGCGATGGGCAAAAGGATCATGTTGGCCAGCGCCAGACCATAGATCGTGGCCACAAAAGCAGTGGCGATGCCAGTACCCAATGCCCCCAAGTTGAACTCTTCCTGCCCCAGGCCTGTGACAGCCACCATCAACCCCAAGACAGCCCCCACGATGCCCATGGTGGGGCTGTAACCACCGGCCGCCTCGAAGATGCCGGCAGCCTGTAAATCATCCTGCTGACGGTTGCGTATCTCGGCACCCAGGATCTGCTGCAATTCTTCCGGTCGCTTGCCACTGACCATCAACTCAAGGGCCACCTTGCAAAAGGGGTCCGTCTGATCCTCGATATAAGCGTCCATGGCCAACGGGCCTCGCCGATTGACGATCTGGGCCCATTCCACGAAATCCCTCACTGACTGCGCCAGATTGGCAGCCGGGGGAGCAATCAGCCACCTGAGGCGCTTCAATGCGTGCAGCATGATGCGCGGCGAGGACTCGAGCAGCATGGCTCCACACGTACCGCCAAAAACAATGATGGCTGCATGCTCCTGCAACAGCATCGATGGGTCGCCCCCTGCCAGCAGGGCTGCCAGCAGTAGGGAGGCAATGCCAATTACGAACCCCAATATCGAGAGGAAATCCATGCATACATCCCCTGTTCAGATGGCCTGGCGCATGAGCGCTTTATGATAACCCGCTTTGCCTAAAAACCCAGCTGAGACAGCAGGGTGTCCACGTCATTTTGATTACATGCCAGTTCCTGGCCAGAGACCATCGGTCCACCATAGGGAGCGTCCTGGCTGGGTTCTCCTGCTGTGTACAGCAGCAATTGCAAAAGCAGGGCCTCCATGTTCTGCACCAGCGCAATCAATCTCGAAACCACCTGGCCGGTCAAATCCTGAAAGGCCTGGGCCGTCAAGACCTCGGTGAGATGTTCCAGGGATTTCTCGCAATTTTCCCGGACATGGGCGCAAAAGGCCTTGACCTGCGGTTCCGAAACCTCGGGCGATACATTATTGGCTTCATCGCGGATATTTTCCAAGAGGAGCATGGTGGCTTCCACCATGGCCAGCGTCTTGTTGGCTGCCTGCTCGCTCATCTTGACGATGTAATCCAGCCTGTTTTTGACATCCGGCAGGTCTTCGCGAACCATGGATGCCAGGCGTGGATCAAGCCTCACGCTGTTGAGTGACTCATGCAACTGCCTGCTCAGCCGTCCCAGTTCTTGGAATATACTTTTTTGACGCTTTTGCGCCACCGCATCCAAGAGATGCTCAATGGCAGCCACATCTCCTTTTTTGAGCAGATCCGCTAATTCACGGGCTATTGTGAGGGGGTCCAGCTCATCTTCGTCCTCGTTGCCTGCATCAGACATATCAATCTCCTTTTCCATCCCTGATCATGGATCTGCTGATAGGGCCACCTAGCTCAAGCCACGGCTCTCGAGGATTTTTTCTATTTTTTCCTTGAGTGTGTTGGCCGTGAATGGCTTG
This sequence comes from Gammaproteobacteria bacterium, assembly GCA_011620135.1. Taxonomy (GTDB): domain Bacteria; phylum Pseudomonadota; class Gammaproteobacteria; order WOZS01; family WOZS01; genus WOZS01. The sequence goes on along the minus strand of WOZS01000062.1, from coordinate 13,428 downwards.
ACGATATAGCCATCCACCTTGGCAGCGGCTGCTTCAGCGATGATGTCCTTGCGCGCCTCGGCCGTCACCATGAGCACAGGCAGATCCTTGTACTGCGGATTGGCGCGCAGTTGCCGCACCAGCTCCATGCCATCCATGCCCGGCATATGAATGTCTGTAATGACAAAATCGATCTTCGATACCGCCAGGGCATTGAGGGCAGCGTTGCCATCCTCTGCCTCGACGACGCTAGAACAACCCAGGTCGCGCAATAGATTCCTGATGATCCGCCTCATGGTGGAGAAATCATCAACCACAAGAAATTGTAGACTTTTATCCATATACCCACCAATATCCATTACTCTTGCCGCTTGCCTGGTTGCAGCCGGGGATCGTGCGGTGTGCTGCTGCGCTCTCCGCCCCAGGGTCACCCAGGCATGACCATTATTTATAGCTCAATATCCTGACGACACCACACCGCCAATTTGCCGCGCAGGGCCAAAAGAGCCTGGCCATGCAACTGGGAAACACGTGAGACACTCACCCCCAGGATCGAAGCAATATCCTTCAACCCCAGTTCTTCTTTATAGTACAGAGATAATACCAATTGCTGGCGATGGGGCAACGTCCCGATGGCCTGCCCCACAGCGCATTGAAACTCACGCTGAAACAGCAACAGCCTTGGATCACAGCTGCCATCCGCCTGGTCCAACATATATTCCGCGCCATTGAGATCCATGGCCGTAGAAAGAACCACCTGGCGCGCCACATCACTGAGCAAGCCCTGATAATCAGCCAGTGAAATATCCATGCGCTGAGCTACCTCTTGCTGGGTGGGGCTTCTGCCCAGTTCTTGCTCCAGCTGCATGCTGGCCTGTAACGCCTGGCGGCCGAGGCGATGCACGGATCGTGGCACCCAATCCATGCGGCGCAGGTCATCCAGCATGGCCCCACGAATACGAATGGTGGCATAGGTCTCGAAACTGGCTCCACTGGTGGGATCGTGTAATCTTGCAGCCTCGATCAAACCAATCATGCCCGCTTGCAACAGGTCGGACAGCTCGACAGATCCTGGCAACCGCGCCAAAAGATGATTGGCAATGCGCTTGACCAGCGGCAGATGATGGCGAACCAAGGTTTCAAGCTGACCCTCTTCTCCCATGGCTTTGCCCGGGACAGATCCAGGTGCAGCACGCGTGCTCATGGTCTTTGCGCCATGCAAAGCCTATCTATCCTCCGCATTGTCAGCTGACTCAAGGGCTTGTCTCCAGGGCACCGCCCACGGTAGCAACCACGCGCACCTGCCGCTCATCCGGCAGCTCATTATAACTCAATACGGGAGGGGTTCTCGGGCTGCCACGGGCTATCCTGGCTATAAGCCGCCGCAGGGGAGGCGCTACCAGCAGGGCCACCGGTTCTCCAAGTTGCCCCTGACGTTCCATAACCTGATTGATGGATTGACGAATGTGATTGGCCAGGCTTGGGTCCACTACCGCCCCAGCCTCATTCTGCGCCAGGCGCAACAACAATTGCTCGAGCTGCGGATCAAGGGTAGCCACTGAAATTTCTGGACGATTGCCGAAAATACCCTGAATCAACAGCTGCCCCAGGGCTTCCCGCGCCCGGTCTGTCAGCACATCCACTTCCTGGGTTTTGATTGCTGCCACCGACAGCGCCTCACATATGGAGCGCATGTCAACGATGGGAACCTGTTCTTGCAAAAGATTGCGCAGCACCTGCCAGATAACCACCAGTGACAATGGCTTCGGGGTCAGACCCTCCACCAGCTTGGGCGTGCGCCGTGCCAGCACGTCGAGCAACTTCTGCGCTTCCTCCTGACCCAGGAGATCGGCGGCATGGCGCCGCAGCAACTGGCGCAGGTGCATGACGATCACTGTCTCGGCATCCACGACCTCATATCCCATGGTCAAGGCCCGGGTACGCTGGGCGGGATCGATCCAAATGGCTTCTTTCCCAAAGATGTCCCGGGTATGCTCGCCGGGCAAATCCTCGAAGACTGGTCCCAGGGCGGCGGCCAGCATCCTCTCAGGATAGACCACACCTTCGCCAATCAGCACGCCATGCAGCAATACCCGGTATTTGTTTTCATCACCGCGTTCCTCGCGCAACCGATCATAGACATTGATCGGCGGGATGAGAAACCCCACCTCTTCGCCAATGGATCGCCTGACCTCCCGGATCCTGAGCAACAATTGCCCGCCTTGCTGTTTGTCCACCAGAGGAATCAGGCGATGTCCGATCTCCAGCTGCAGCGGGCTGACAGGAACCATGCCTTCCCAGGCTGCATCTTCCGATACCGGTGCTGCTGGCGCAGGAACCGCCCCAGCCGCCTCCTCCAATTGGACACGGCGCCATATCATATAACCCACGAGGCCGCTCAGCACGGCCAAGGTGAGAAAGGCGGTATTGGGCATGCCCGGCAACACGCCAAGAAAAGCCAACACACCAGCTGTATATAAGACAGGCCTTGGATTGCGAAAGACCTGGGTGACTATTTCCTGGCTCACATCCTGAACCTGGGAGACCCTGGTGACCAGGATACCGGTGGCCACCGAGAGCACCAGCGCCGGAATCTGTGCTACCAACCCCTCTCCGATGGTCAGCAGCGTGTAAGTGCGCACCGCATCGGCCAGGGGTAAATGGTGCTGCATGGTGCCGATCAGCAGGCCACCAATGATATTGATGATCACAATCAGAATACCGGCTATGGCGTCGCCGCGCACGAACTTGCTGGCGCCATCCATGGCTCCATAGAAATCCGCTTCCTCGCGCACTTCCTCACGACGCCTGCGCGCTTCCTCCTGGGTGAGCAAGCCCGAACTGAGATCGGCATCGATGGCCATCTGCTTGCCGGGCATGGCATCCAGGGTGAAGCGGGCCGATACCTCGGAGACCCGCCCGGCACCACGGGTCACCACCACGAAGTTGATGATGGTCAGGATAATGAAGACCACCAGGCCAACGGCATAATTGCCGCCAATGACAAACTGGCCAAACGACTCGATGACGTGCCCCGCCGCCTGGGAGCCCTGTTGCCCATGGAGCAGGATCAGGCGCGTGGAGGCCACGTTCAGGGCAAGACGCAACAAGGTGGTGACCAGGAGCAGCGTGGGAAAGGAAGCAAGATCAAGCGGTCTTTTGGCATACAGCGTGGCCAGCAGGATGATCAGGGTGATGGAGATGTTGAAACTGAAAAACAGGTCCAGCAACACAGGAGGCAGCGGGATCATCATCATGGCCAGGACGGCCATGGCCAGCAGGGGCACACCCAGACCCAACCCCGACAGGGACCGCCAATTGAACGCCGCTGGGTTTTGAGCCATGGAGCCTATCTCATCCTGTCCATATCCATGAGAGCCGGCATCACGCCTTCTTCCAGCTCCAGCTCACCCTGGCGCTCACCCTGGCGCCGCAAGGCATATACATAGGCCAATACCTGGGCCACCGCCACGAACAGCGCAATGGGGATCTCCTGGCGCAGGGATACCTGACGATAGAGCACCCGCGCCAGTCGCGGCGAGCGCACCATCACCACATCATGCATCCTTGCCAAAGACATGATCTGTTGGGCCAGAAGATCCGCCCCCTTGGCCACAACACAGGGTGCATCCATGCGCTCCGCATCGTAACACAGAGCAACAGCCACATGGGTAGGGTTGGTCACCACCACATCCGCCTTGGGAACCTCTTGCATCATACGCTGCCTGGCCCGGTCGATCTGCATGCGCCGGATCCGCTGGCGCAGCTCCGGAGGACCTTCGGTCTGCTTGAGCTCATCGCGCAGCTCCTGGCGAGACATGCGTAATTTCTTCCTATGGTCCCACAGTTGGTAGGGCACATCCACAGCAGCGATCAGCACCAAGGCCAGCGACATCCACAAGAAACTCTTCTTCAGCAAGTCGGCTGCCTGGTGCACCGCCATGCCCCAGGGCTCCATGCCCAAGCGCCAGATCACATCCAGCGACCACCAACCCACGGCCAGCACCACCAGCAAAACCGCCATGAACTTGGCCAGGGTCTTGGCTGGCTCCATGAGCGCACGCAACCCGAACAGGCGCTGCATGCCTCTGACCACATCGAGACGCTCCCATTTGAAAGCAGCGGCCTCGGCGCTCACGACAAAGCCGCCGATCAGGATCGGCCCAGCCAAGGTTACACAGAACATGAGCAGAAGCAATGGCCACATCGCCGCCACGACAGCATGCAGAAATCCCGAGGTCGCATCCGCGAACGATCCGCCCTGGCCAAGGGTCGCCAAGCGCCGGGTGCTTTCCCGTATAAGCCCTCCCAGCCCGCGAACCATGCGTTCACCAAGCAGCATGAGAAACAGGGCGGCCATGGTCAACTCGAAGGCATTTTGAAAATCGCGGGAGCGGGCCACCTGGCCACGCTTGCGTGCCTCCAGCAGGCGGCGTTCGGTGGGTTGCTCGGTCTTTTCGCCTTGATCCTGGTTCTCCTCGGCCATTCAGCGCTCCCAAAAAATGACAGCGACACGCAGGTGATCAGCGTATATCTGTCTGACCTGCCCGGCCAACAGCGGAAACAAGAGCCAGATGAGCAAAAAGCCAAGCGTCATGACCATGGGAAAACCGATTGAGAAGAGATTGAGCTGCGGGGCAGCGCGGCTCATGACGGCAAAGGCCAGATTGGCCAGAACGAGCCCCGCCACCATGGGCAATGCCACATGCAAAGCCGTCTTGAACAACAGTCCAGCAAGGCTCACGATGCGTCCCAGGCCATTCCAGGCTGGCAGCACCCCTGGTGGCAGGCCACGCAGACTCTCCGCCAAAAGATCAATGAGAGCCAGATGTCCGCCCATGCTCAGCAGCACCAGGATGACAAAATACTGATACAGCAGTGCCAGCAAGGGCGTTTGTCCACCATAGACCGGGTCGACCAGCTGGGCAAAGCCCAGGCCCATCTGCAATCCAATCACCTCTGCTGCCGCCAGGAATATTTCCAGCACCAGACGCATGCAAAGGCCCAGGGTAATGCCAATGGCCACCTCCCATCCCAGGGCCCACAGCCCCATCCCCGAAAATGGCTCGAAAGATAATCTGATACCCAGATTGGGGGTCAACAGGCCAGCCAGGATCATGGCAAGCGCCAAAAGATAACGGGGCGGCAGAAAACCCTGCCCGAAAAAGGGTGCTATCAGAAAAAAACTGGATATTCGCACAAAGGGAAACAGTGCCGTCAGCACAAAACCCCATACCTGGAGCAGATCACTATCCATGGATCCAGTCCCAGCGGCCCTGAGCATCCTTACCGGCGCCACCCCATCCCATGGCCTTATCCAATCATGGTGGGTAGATTCACCAGGAGACGCTTCGCGAAATCGGTCAGCAAGCGCAGCATCCATGGTCCGCTCAGATACAGGACCAGAACGACCCCCAGCAGCCGGGGGACAAACGCAAGGGTTGGCTCATTGATCTGCGTGGCTGCCTGAAAGATACCGATGACCATGCCGACAGCAAGGGCGGTCAGCATGACAGGAGCCCCCAGAAGCAGAAGCACCCACAATGCCTGGCGGCCCAGGTCCATAACCCCTTCGGGCGTACCCACATTAGCCATGTGTTTTTCTGCCTGCTTGCCTCAAAGATGAAAGCTGCCAAACAGCGCTGCCATCAACAATGGCCAGCCATCCACCAGCACAAAAAGCATGATCTTGAACGGAAACGAGACCAGCATGGGCGACATCATCATCATACCCATGGTCATCAGGAGACTGGCCACCACCAGATCGATGATCAAGAAAGGCAACAGCACCACAAAACCCATCTGAAAGGCCGTGGTGAGCTCGCTGGTGGCAAAAGCCGGCACCAGCGTGGTATAGGGTACGGGAGCCCCATTGCTCAGGGACTTGCCATCCTGGGCCAGGTCCTGCCGTGCCAAGCGGGCAAACAACTGCACATCACGTATCCTGACCTGCTGCAGCATGAAATGCCGCCAGGGCTCTCCTGCCCGTGGCAGCGCAGCGCGCAGCGTCAAGCTTTCATTCAGATAAGGGGCAATGCCGTCCCGATAGGAGACCTCGAAGACAGGACGCATGGTAAATGCAGTCAGAAAAAGGGCAAGCCCGATCAGGATCATGTTAGACGGCGTCTGCACGGTGCCGAGACCCTGGCGCAGCATGGCCAGGACGACAATGATCCGCGTAAAGGATGTGGTCAAGACAATGATGGACGGCAGAAAGCTCAGGGCCGTGAGCAGGCCGAAGATCTGCAGGCTTACGGTGATATCCTGACCGCCATCCTGGGCTGGGCGGCTGTGAAAAACCGGCAGCTCCGGTGCGGCCAGCGCCACGCCGCTGTGGATCACAATAAGCAGGATCGCTGCCAGATGCATCCTTTTCACGTGACCTGCCGCCTGTGTTTCAGACCCCTCCAGTTACGGCCCAGCCAACCTTGGCGCTGATCCGGGCCACGGGACTCCTGGAGCATGGACTCATCAAATTCATGCAGCTTGGCAATGCCCCCGACAGTCACGCCAAGCAGCAAGACCTTGTTGTCCACATGCACCAGCATCAATCGTTCCTTTGGGCCCACTCCAACCATGGTTATCACCTGCAGCAGATGCGGCCTTCCTGGCACCCTGCCCCGCAGGAGACGCACATAGAAAAGCAGGAGAGCCATGAATACGGCCACGATGAACCCCGCCGCAAGCAGGCGCCCCCACGGTACCAGCGCCTCTCCTGCTGCGGTGGTCGGCATCATGCCATGTCAGCTGGATGCAGAAGCTCTCTGGTAGCGTTCTGCAGGATTGACCACCTCGGTCAGACGCACAGCGAAGTTGTCGGCCAACACAATCACCTCGCCACGCGCCACGGGCATGCCATTAACCAGGATATCAACGGGTTCACCAGCCATGCGGTTCAGTTCCACCACAGAACCCTGGGTCAAGCGCAGCAACTCTTCAACACGCATGTCCTTGCGCCCCACTTCCACACTGATGCGCACCGGTACATCCAGGATCATGGACAGATCCAACCCTTCACCGCCTGCCGGGGCAGCCTGCTCTTTTTCAGTCACGGCTCCTGGCATGGCTTCCTGTTGTTCCGTTGAATCCTTGCCTTTGGTTTCCAGATCTCCGACATCCTGTTCAGCCATCTTTCTCTTCTCCCCGTGGATGCTGTATCAGACCCATGCCTGCATCATATTCATATATCATATGACAGGCCGCTCTATTGACATTGTCACGATTATCCGCAATACCTCACTGAGGGGTTTCTCCAGGAGCTTATTCTCCAGCTTGTCTGTAGGGGGAAAGGTCTATGGGAGCTCCCACTTGGCCAAGTGCCCCGGTGAATTTTTGTCCAGCATGTTCTGAATGAGCTCCAATGTCTGACGATGCTCTTCGTTGTCTGCATGGAAGCTGGTCACCTGAACACCCTTCTTGCCCTGAAAAACACCATACTTTCCCGAAAAAAGAGGGACGCCGGCAACTGTCGCGACAACCTCCCTTGGGACTTGGATGGGCCAGAGCACCCCGGGCTTGGCTTGCATGAGATCGCGCAAGGTGATCGTGGCATAACCCAGCTCGGCACGAAGCTCTATGTGGGTTTCCAGAAGATCATCAATCAGGACACCCTGCCAGCTCTTGTCGGTCTGGCCCAAGGTGCCCGCATCCAGCCCTTTCCTCATGGCCAGCAAAGGCTCCAGGGCCAGCATGGTCAGCACGATATGCATTTCGCCGCCGCCGCCGTCCGCCATTTCCACCTGAAAGCGACTCACCACCACCATATCCGTGGCGCCAGCAATCTGGGCAAAAGCAGGATTGACCTCGCTCGAGATCAGTTTCATCGTCAGGTTGGGGATGATGGAGGCCCAGCAAGCCCCCAGATCCACAAAAGCGCGCTGCAGGACCAGCTCGATCACCTGGCGTTCCGTTCTGGTAAACTCACGACCCTCCACCAGGACATGGTGACGCCCCGAGCCCCCGAAATAATGATTCACCAAGCTATAAACCAAACGAACATCAAAAACCAGCAAGGCATTACCCTTGAGCGGCGACATGGAAACCACATTGACACTGGCCGGTATCGGCAGATTCTTGACATAATCCCCATACCGCATCAGCTCAAAACCTGTCCCAGACACATCTGGGGCGCGGCGCAGCAGGCGAAACAGGCTCTCACGGAACAGCCGAGAAAAGCGCTCGTACACCTGCTCCAGCAAGGGCAGGCGCTCTTGCATATAGTGTTTCTGGTTACGAAAATCGAAAGGATTGCGCCCCGCTGCTCCCTCTTGCTCTTCTATTGTGGATTCGACCTTGCTGCCAGGGGCATCCAGCAGGGCATCAATGTCTTCCTGACTGAGGGCGTTCTTCGTGTAGGCCATGATCGTTATTGCATCACAAAGCTGGTAAAAAAGAGATCCTCAACACCACGCTGGCCGGCTGGGCCTTCGGGGTTTCGAGACAGCAGTTGCCGGACGGTTTTCAAGGCCTCGACGCGCAGCCTGTCCTTGCCCTCCGGAGAACGCAGGTCGCCATAGGACTGGGCGCTGAACAACATCACCAGACGATCCTGGATCATTGGTGAATGCTTCTTGAGCTGCTCAAGCATGTCTGGATCATGGGTCATCATGCTGACGCCCACCTGCAAGAAGCGCTGTCTTCCGGATTGATCCAGCACGTTGACCATGACCTCTTGGGGCAAGGCATAGTACAACGGCGTATCTGAAGAGGCGGGCGCTGCTCCCGATTGCCCTTGTGACACAGCCCTGCCGCCGCTCAACAACGAAACCATCACCCCACCCAACACGGCGGCGATGAAACTGAGCAGAATAATCATGAACCAGGGTGTACGTTGCCGCGACCCGTCTCCAGCAATCCCTTTAGCGCCCATAAGATGCCCCCTGTTCCTCCAATAACAAGCCTTGTATCACGAACCCTGCGCCTCCTGCAAAGTGGAAGGCTGCGGATCGTGCTGTCCTGGCAGGGCCAGGCAGGCCCCTTTTTCCAGATGGAACGCTTCATGCAAGGTACGTACCGCGAGCTCCACGTACTTCTCGGCAATCACCACGGAGATCTTGATCTCCGATGTGGCAATCATCAGAATATTGATTCCTTCCCTGGCCAGAGCGGCGAACATATGGCTGGCTACCCCGGCATGGGAACGCATCCCCATCCCCACGATGGAGACTTTGGCAATCTGCTCATTGCCGGAAACCCGCTGAGCGCCCAGGTCCCGCGCCATGGAGCGCACCAATTCGAGAGCAGTCTCGAAATCCCCGCGGGGGCACGTAAAGGTGAGATCGGTGGTGTGGCTGACTGCACCGGAAATATTCTGGACGATCATATCCACCTCGATGTTGGCAGCCGCCACGACCTCCAGGATCTGAAAAGCCACCCCCGGGCGATCCGGTACGCCCAGCACGGTGATCTGAGCCTGCTGGCGGTCATGTGCAACACCTGAAACGAGTGGCTCTTCCATGGACTCACCTGTGCGATTCAAGCAAATGAGTGTGCCGGGACCCTCTGTCATGCTGGAAAGCACCCGGATGGGCACATGATACATGCCAGCAAAGGCAACCGAGCGCATCTGCAGAACCTTGGAGCCCAGGCTTGCCAATTCCAGCATCTCTTCCAGGGTGATGACCTGCAGACGGGAGGCGTGGGGCACAATACGCGGATCAGCTGTATAGACTCCGTCCACATCCGTATAGATCTGGCATTCGTCAGCCTGCAACCGGGCAGCCAGCGCCACAGCCGTGGTATCCGAACCGCCACGACCCAGTGTGGTGAGCTCACCTTGGGCATCAACCCCCTGAAACCCGGCGGCCACCACCACCTGCCCCTGTTGCAAAGCTTGCTCCATGCGCTCGATGCCGATGGAACGGATGCGCGCCTTGCCAAAGGCATTGTCTGTGATGATGGGAATCTGGTCGCCAAGCAGGGAAATCGCCGGGACACCACGAGCCTCCAAAGCTATGGACAGCAGGGCGACACTTGCCTGCTCACCTGTGGTCAACAGAACATCCAACTCCCGCGGCGATGGTTTCCGGTCAAGCTGGCTGGCAAGCTGCAACAGCCGATCCGTCTCGCCGCCCATGGCTGAACACACCACCACCAGCCGCGCCACCTGCTCTCGCCATCTGGCGACCCGTTCTGCCACCCTCGCAATATGCGCCGTGGTCGCAAGAGAGCTACCGCCATATTTTTGTACCAGCGTCTGCATGCTTACAATGCTCGGCTCTCTACCCCACTGGACACAGACTGCAGGCCATCATATCCTTTCTAATCGCCACAGCCAAGTGGACACAGCGTAGCATAAACCTGTCCAAGAGTCTTGTTGTGTCATGCATGTTCCATGAGCCCAGCCAAGCTCACGATGGGCTCGATAGTTGCTGGACCAGCCTATCCCGCAGGGTTTCCAGGGCACCAGGCAGCAGTTGGGCAGCGGCGGTCCCTCCCTGGGCCCAATCAGCCCGACCGCCACCACGCCCACAAACCAGGCCAGACAACATCTCGTTGATCGTGCTTGCAGGCAGCCTGGTAGCCACATCAGCCGATACAGCCACCACCCATGCCCCCTTGCCATCCTGCTCACCGCCCACCACCACAAGCACCGTGGCAAAATGACGCCGCAACTGTTCGGCCGCCTGGCGCAGCAGTTTGGGGTCAATATGCCCCAGATAACCCACCATCACCCGGACCGGACCAACCGCCAATGCCTGGGACACCAGATTTTCTTGTCTGAGCCGCAGCGTCTCTTTGGCCTCCTGGGCTTGTACTTCCTGCATCGCTCGCAACCGCTGTGCCCAGTCCTGGAGTCGGGTCGGTACCTCTGGCCATGGCACATTCAGCAACCGGGAGGCGTCTTGCAATACTCTCTCCGCCTGCTGCACCCAGTCCAGTGCCGCCAGCCCGGTCACTGCCTCAAGGCGCCGCACCCCTGTTTGCACGCCACTTTCATCGGTGATCTTGAAAAGCCCGATCTCGCCGGTGCGGCTCACATGCGTTCCGCCACACAGCTCCACGGAGCAGCCATCCACGCGCAAGACCCGAACCACCTCACCATAACGCTCACCAAACAAGGCCACGGCCCCATGGGCGACAGCTTCCTGGTAGGTCATCTCGGTGGTGGCCACCACGCGATCGGCCAGGATATGCCCATTGACCATCTGCTCCAGCTGCCGCCTATGCTCGGCAGCAACAGGACCGTCCAGGGCCACATCGAAGCGCAGGCGCTCCGGAGCCACCAGGGAGCCTTGCTGGGTCGCTTCGGCACCATACAAGGTGCGCAGGGCGGCATGCAGTAAATGGGTGGCGGTGTGATTGCGACAGATGGCTTCACGACGCCCCCGATCCACTGTCGCCCGCACCTCGCAGCCAAGCTCCAGGGTGCCGCTCTCCATGGTGCCCACATGCCAGATCAGACCACCGCGCGCCAGGGTGTCGCGTACCATGAAACGGCCGCCGTCCAGCGTCAGCTGCCCGGCATCACCCACCTGACCACCGCCCTGGGGATAGAAGGGGGTCACATCAAGGGCCACAGAACCCTCGGCACCCTCTGGCAGCATGCTGACCTCACGATCCTCATGCAGCAAGCCCACCACCCGTGCTTGGATGTCCAAGCTCTCATAGCCCACAAAGGTGCTGGCCTGACCGGTATGCAAAGAGAGATCGACAGTCTGTTCAGTTTCCCGGGAAGCCTTGCTGCGCTCGCGCTGCCGGGCCATCTCCTCGTGAAAGCCGGCCTCATCCAGTTGGATGCCACGTTCCCGACAGATATCGGCCGTCAGATCCAGCGGGAAACCATAGGTGTCGGCCAACTGGAAGGCCACCGCTCCAGGCAGGCAGCGTGCAGCGCCCAGCTGCTCCATGGCGCGTTCGAGCAAGGCAAGACCGTGGTGCAAGGTTTCTGTGAAACGGTTCTCTTCCTTGAGCAGCATCACCTGGGCCTGATCCCGGACATCGGCCAATTCCGGATAGGCGGCACCCATGCAGGCAATCAGCGGGTCCATCAGCTGGTGCATGAAGGGGCTCGGCAGGCCGAGCTTGGCTCCATGACGCACGGCACGACGCATGATGCGGCGCAGCACATAGCCGCGCCCTTCGTTGCTGGGCTTCACGCCATCGGCCAGCAGGAAGCCACAGGCCCGGATATGGTCGGCAATGACCTTGCAAGAAGGGCTGGCGGCATCCACGCCATCACCCAGGTCAGCAACGGCTTGCCGCAGCGCCTTGAAGATATCGATATCGAAGTTATCATGCACGCCCTGCATCACCGCAGCGATGCGCTCGAGCCCCATCCCCGTATCGATGCAGGGACGTGGCAAGGCCACCAGCTGGCCATCGCCCAGCCGATCGTATTGGATGAAGACCAGGTTCCAGATCTCCACATAACGCTCGCCACATTCACCCCTTCCCGGAGGGGCGCCAGGCAGATGCGGGCCGTGATCGTAATAGATCTCGGAGCATGGGCCACAGGGGCCATGCTCGCCCATGGCCCAGAAGTTGTCCGCTTCGTCGAGCCGGGCGATCTGTCCTTGCGGCAGGCCGGTCTCCTGGAGCCAGATGGCCTCCGCCTCGTCATCGTCCCGGAACACGGTCACCCACAGCCGCTGCGGCGGCAATGCCAGGATCTCGGTCAGAAACTCCCAGGCCATGGCGATGGCCTCGCGTTTGAAATAGGCACCAAAGCTGAAGTTGCCCAACATCTCGAAAAAGGTATGATGGCGGGGCGTATAACCCACATTGTCAAGGTCGTTGTGTTTGCCCCCGGCGCGCAGGCATTTCTGACATGAGACTGCCTGCCTGTAAGGACGTTGCTCCGTGCCCAGGAAGACCTCCTTGAAAGGCACCATCCCTGCATTGGTGAACAATAAGGAAGGGTCGCCCTGGGGCACCAGGGAGGCACTGGGCACCTTGGTGTGGCCCCGCTCGGCAAAATAATCCAGAAAGGCTGCCCGCAGCCAGGCCGCTGACCCCCTGCCTGCGGCAGCCCCCTGCGCTTGCCTCATGCATGCTCCTCTGCCGGCACCTTGGCGCCAAACAACCGCTCACGCAAGCGCTGCTCCAGCTGATTGGTCAATTCGGCATGCTCCCTCAGGTAGCCGATGGCGTTATCCCGCCCCTGACCAATACGCTCCCCGTTCATGGCATACCAGGAACCCGACTTGTCTATCATGTTCTCACGGACGCCAAGATCCAAAAGCTCACCAAGGCGCGAGACCCCTTCGCCATAGAAGATCTCGAAGTCGGCCTGGCGAAATGGAGGGGCCAACTTGTTCTTGACCACCTTGACCCTGGTTTCGTTGCCCACCACCTCCTCGCCGCGCTTGATGGCCCCAACACGGCGGATATCCAGGCGCACCGAGGCGTAGAACTTGAGCGCATTGCCGCCGGTGGTGGTTTCCGGGTTGCCAAACATCACGCCGATCTTCATGCGGATCTGGTTGATAAAGATGACCATGCTCTGGG
>WOZS01000070.1 GCA_011620135.1 Gammaproteobacteria bacterium | reverse complement strand
GGCGGTCTCCTTTATCTCCCAGAGCGTCCCCCCGCAATACTTCAAGTATTGATCGTTCCTTAGAATCGCAGGTCCCAGGGACAGCATTGCCCCGGCTGACCTGATCCGGTTGCGCCGCCAGCAAACAGCGCCGTTCCATGCCAGGGGCGGCGCCTTGACTGACCCCTTGATCTGCCGTGAGTCCCCCCCAATCTCAGCTGGCACTTTTATTGCTTGAGAACCGGCAGCTTGCTGCACCCAGACCTGTTGTCTCAAGTGCTCTGATTGGGGGAGATAGTGGAACATGCGCACCTCGATAACCCTGCTTGCTTGCCTGACCTGTGCCCCGACCCTGGCTGTGGCGCAATCCCCTGCCCAGGATGGCCTGTCGCCGACCCAGGAAACACCGGCCGATGAGGCTCCTGCCCAGGAACAGGGCGGGGATGTGAAACAGCTGGAACGCGTCTCAGTGACTGGCTCCAGGTTGCGCCAGGTGGACATGGAGGGACCATCTCCCATCACCGTCATCAATCGGGAAGACATCGAGGCCAGTGGCGACAGCACCATCGCCGAATACCTGCGCGGCACCAGTTTCAATACCATGGGCTCCCAACGCCCCAGTTCCGGCAGCAGCGCCCAGAGCCAGTCCACCATCGACCTGCGCGGCATGGGTTCCAACCGCACGCTCATGCTCATCGATGGCCACCGCATGGCATCGAGTCCTGTGCTTGGTGCCCAGAGCCAGAACCTGAACGTGATCCCCATGAGTGCGGTGGAACGTATCGAGGTGCTGCGAGATGGAGCCTCGGCCATTTATGGCTCGGATGCCATCGGTGGCGTGGTCAATATCATCATGCGCAAGGATTATGAGGGCCTGGAGGTGGGCGGTGGCCTGGGCAGGCCCAGCCACGATGGTGGTGACCAGAATGACGGCCATGTTCTGGGAGGGCTGTCCAGTGACCGTGGCAACATCACCTTTGCCGTGGATCACCATGAATCGGGCATGATCTACAACAACTACCGCGGCCGCACCAGCGTGGGGCTTTCGGATTACGGGTTTCCTGGTTCGTTTTTTGCCTATGATCCGGCTTCTAACCAGGTCATACGGCCTGACCCCTTTCCAGACCCCCGCTGCCCCCAGGCCCTGGGCACAAGTGCCGCCTTCCCCGATTCCACGCTGAGCTCCGACGGCACGCTGTGCCAATACAACTTCGCCTCGGTTTCGGCTACCGAAGCGAGTCTCAAGCAGGACAGCCTGTTCATCAATACCCATTATGATCTCTACAATGGACTGACCGGCCTGGGGCGCTTCACCATGGTGCGCACCGAATCCTTTGGTCGTTATGCAGCCGCTCCGGCCTCGGGATCGATTCCTGTCACCATGGATGCCACCAACCCCAACAACATCACCAATCCTGTGCTCTATCCCCAGTACGCCGGCATGTATCCTGGTGGTCCTTATGACCTGGAGATGAATCTGCGCAACGTACCCGGCGGGCCGCGCGACAGCAAGATACGCGATGAGCTCTACGATGTGATGCTGGGATTGCAGGGCGACGCCCAGATCCTGCAGGGCGGCACCTGGCAACTCACCTGGCAGTGGAACAAATACGAGCTCACCGACCGTCAGCTGGGTTATGGGCTGTTCGACAACCTGCTCGATGACATCGCCAACGGCTCCTGGAATCCCTTCGGCATCCCCACGGCAACGGCTGTAAACGATGTGCGCCACGATGGCCTGCACACCGGTGATACCGAGATGCATGTCCTCGATGGCGACATCTCGGTGGATGTGTTGCAGCTGCCAGCGGGTCCCCTGGGGGTGGCCATGGGGTTCAGCTACCAGGATCTGAAAGCAGAGGAGTTCTACGATCAGCAGCAGGCCAACGGCAACGTCTTTGGTACCTCGGGTGGCCCCTGGGAAGGCAGCCGCAGCAACTATGCCCTCTTTACCGAGATTGGCGTTCCCATCCTCAAGGGGTTGGAGGGCAGCGCTGCATTGCGTTATGACCACTACAATGATTTTGGCGGCACCACCAACCCCAAGTTCTCGCTCTCCTACCGCCCCATCGACATGCTTTTGCTGCGTGGCACCTATGCCGAGGGCTTTCGGGCCCCCGGCCTTGATGAGATCAACTCCGCGGGAACGCAGAGCTTCGATTTCGCCGTGGATCGGAGCCGCTGCACCCAGGTGGGAGACAGCGCCTGCGATGTGGACCAGTACCAGACGTACTATATTGGCAATAATCAGCTCAAGCCCGAGACCTCCAAGAGCCGCAGCTTTGGCGTGGTCCTGAGCCCCACGGCGGATTTTTCCGTATCGCTGGACTTCTATCACATCGACCTCAATGATGAGATCAGCCAGGCTGGCCTGCAGTATCTGCTGGATCAGGAGTTTGCCAATGGTGGCAGCGACCAGGTCATCCGCAACCCACAGACAGGGCGGATCATCGAGGTCTTGAGCCCCTATATCAATCTGGGGGGGCGCAAAACATCCGGCCTGGATCTGGAGACCAATTACCGCATCGATGCGGGCACGCTGGGCCGTTTCGAGCCATTTTTCCAAGGGACGCACATTACCAGCTACAAGGTGGAGGTGATCCCTGGGGAAGGGTATGATCCTACTCGTCCCGATGACCAATATCCCACCTCAGGATATCCAAAAACCAAGCTTTCCTCTGGGGTCAATTGGTCCAGGGGTGACCTCAAGGCCAATCTCACAGGCCATTACACCGCCCCCACCTCCCATGGGGATATCCAATTTGCCTCATGGACCACCTTCGATTGGCAGGCAGGGTATACCGCCCCATGGAATGGGGAGTTCGTGGTGGGCATGACCAACATGTTCGATCGCGCGCCGCCTTACAACAAGGGGTTTGGGCATCCTTATTACTACAATAACTTCTACGATATCCTTGGCCAGATGACCTATCTGCGCTACACCCAGCGCTTCTGATGACACTCTGTGTCGTATAATCTGGAGCCATGCCACTGGCTTTTCATCCATTTATGGAAGGCAGTGGCTCCTGGCCGTGCCCTGGGCTGGTCGGGATAGGGTTGGTGGTTTTGCCAGCACTGGCCGCGCCAAGCCCGCTGGCCACACCAAGCCAGATTGTGGCATGATGCCCTCCGGAGAGCTGCGCATGGACGACAACTCGGTGGACCCATCATCTCAAGAGCAATGGCCATGGCGGCTTGCCCTGGACAGCATCCCGCCGCCATTGGTCATCATCCGTCCAGCAGGTGAGATCATTGAAGCCAACGCCCCCTTGTGCCTGTTGCTCGGTATGCGTCGCGCCGAGCTGCTTGTCCAACCTTGGCAACGTTTTTTCCCCGATGCCAGCCCTTCCCTGGCAGTCATGCTGCCCGCCATTGCACAAAGACAGATCAACGTAGCCACCCTCGAGACCACACTGTATCGCTGGAACGGTATCGAACACCCCATCACACTGACCCTGCGCCCACCACGTCGCAATCAGGACCAGGGCAAGGATCATGTGCTGTGTGCCATTACTGCTGCTGGTCAGTCCAACCAGCAATCCTATGTGTCGTTGCTCGATCCCAATCTCGATCATCCACCTGCGCTGAATCAGCAGGTCATGGACGCTTCCTTGCATGGACTTGCCTTGTGTGACGTATCCGGGCGCATTCATGAGATCAACGAGACCTTGTGCGCCATGCTGGGGTATCATCGCCAGCTGTTGCGCCAAAGCACGTTTTCATGGCTCGAATTGGCGTCATTTGTCAAGCGGGCCGATCTGCACCGGAAAGTCCTGGAAAGCCTGCAC
This sequence comes from Gammaproteobacteria bacterium, assembly GCA_011620135.1. Classification (GTDB taxonomy): domain Bacteria; phylum Pseudomonadota; class Gammaproteobacteria; order WOZS01; family WOZS01; genus WOZS01. The sequence continues at coordinate 2,991 of WOZS01000070.1, read as the reverse complement.
GGTGAGCACGAACCTGGTTTTGAGATGGAACTGCTTGACGCGACTGGTGCTCCTTTACCCGTGCTGCTCACCTGCCATTCCCTGGACTCCAAGACCCCTACCCATCAGGCGCTGTTTTTCATGGCTGTGACCGATCTGCGACCGGTGAAGGCCGAACAGGCCCTGCGGGAGTTACAGCTCATCAAGGAGACAGAAAGTTTCTGGCAACACCTCTTCGAAAACATGACGGAAGGATTGGGCATCTTCGGTCCAGAAGGCCGGATCTTTGCAGCAAACCAAGCCCTCTTGGATTTGACTGGATATACCCGGGATGATGTGGAGCGAGGCCTCTCCTGGCATGACGTGATCGCTCCAGATCATCTGGACAGGACGATGCAGCGCGCCACGGAGATCTTGGCGCGCACCGCAGGATCAAGACTCCCTTTGCAGGCCGATCTACTGGACGTACATGGTCAGCGCATACCCGTGTTGATGCGTGGCTCTGCCTTGCCGCCTTCTCCCCAGGGTGAGACCAGGCTTGCCGTGGCCTTTGCCGATATCAGCGCCTTGCGTCAACGCGAGGCTGCGCTGCTCAAGGAGCGCTGTTACTGGCAGGGCATTGTCAGCGCCGTGAGCGAGGCGGTCCTGGTGATCGATGCCCAGCAGTTGGTCCACGAGGCCAATCCGGCAGGGTGTGCCCTGCTGGGCGTGGACAGCGAGCAGCTGGAAAAAGGGCCCCTTGCACTGGATTGGCGCCGCCATCTTTCCCCTGCAGATCTGGAGCATATCCCAGCAAGGCTCGCACGGTTCATGGCTGGTGAAGGAGAGGCTCCCTGCATGGAAGCCACCTTTGTGGATGCCCAGGGAAAGGAGCGGCCCGTACTGATTCACGGAAAACTATTGCCGTCGCCCGCCACCTGGGCGCCCCAAGACGCGGGTCCAGCGGCGGTGTTGGTGATCACCGATATCACAGCCCTCAAGATGCGGGAAGACGCCATGGCGCATGCCATGGTGTATTGGCGGACCATTTTCGAAACCGCCCAGGATGCCATGGCAGTGCTATCCCTAGTTGGGCATATCCATGAGGCCAACCCGGCCTTCCGCTCCTTGCTGGCCCCCTCACCTACTCAGCAGGCAGGTCAACATCTTTCATCCTGGCATGCGCTGATTCCAGAGAATCGCCTGGAGGAAGTGCTCGGTGCGTTGCAACAAGCCTTGAGCCGTGATGCGGCGGCACCGCAGCAGGCCATGGCAACCGACATCAACACCGCCGATGGGCGGACGCTGTCTGTCCTGGTGCGTGCTCAGCCACTACAAAGACAGCCGGGATGGAACGAGGATCGTTTTGTGATGTCTGTGGTGGATGTCACGCAGCTCAAGGTCCAAGCCCAGGAGATCGAGCGCAAGAACCGCGAGCTCGAGGTGGTCAGCATGGCCAAGACGGAGCTGTTTGCTGTCATGTCCCATGAGTTGCGCACGCCGCTCAACGCCATCATCGGCTTTTCCGAGATGTTGTGCGATGGCGTAACTGGACCCTTGCTGGAGGAGCAACAGGACGCTGCCCATGAAATCCTGAAGGCCGGGCAACGCATATTGAAAATTGCCAATGATACCATTGATCTATCCGAGCTTGCTTCTGGCAGGATGGAACTGCATCTTGCCCCGGTGGAACCCGGTCCTGTGCTTGCCTCCGTGGTGGCCAACCTGCGTCAACAAGCCCAGCAAAAATCCATCCAGATTGCATGGCAGCCTCAGGATGACCTGCCCGTCTGCATTGTTGATGAACGCCGCTTCCAGCAGATGATTGGCCATTATCTTGACAATGCACTGAAATTCACACCACCCGGCGGCAGTATCACCGTCCAGGCAGCGGTGGTGAACCGCTCAGCCATTGTCCAGCACCCAGGTTGTATTGCAAGTGCAGCGCTGTCTGCCGGTGAGCATTTCCTTGAGATCTGCATCGCCGATACCGGAATCGGCATCGCGCCGGAACACCAGAGCAGACTGTTTCGCAGCTTCGAGCAGGTGGACAGTTCCCTGAGCCGTCCATACCAGGGAACAGGACTTGGACTGGCGTTGGTCAAAGGCCTCGCCGAGCGTCAAGGGGGTGCAGTGGGTCTGGTCAGCAGCCTTGGGTCGGGCAGCCGTTTCTACTTTTGGGTTCCTTTGGCGGCGGAGACACCAGGGAGCACATCCCCATAGCCATATAACCCCATGGCCATGGCGCTGCTGTGAAGACACCAAGCCGGAAACACCCTCAGCAACACCCCCTGCCCCCATGGCGATAGCGGCGCTCCAAGTGAGCCAGATAGGCGCGCCGCCTGGTGGCAGCGTCCCTGGTACCTGGCTGCCCCGGAGAGCCTGAATACAGCAGACCCTGCCACAGTTGCCGCCAGGTCAGCCAAAAGGTCGTCATACTCTTTTTGAGCAAGGTGCTGCCTCTGCCAGTCCCTGCCCGGATATCATTTTTGGCCAGGCAATCAATACCAGGGCTACGGCGCTGGCCAGCAGGATGACGCACAACGAAGCGTTGATGAGATCATTGCCGATGAGTTGTGCCGTATGGGCAGCCTGCTGCTGGCGCACCAACTGGGCATGGGCCAGGAAGCCGATCCGTGGATCGTTGGAAAAGAGCTTCAGGAAACCGGCGCTCATGGTGATGATCAGCAGCCACAGCAAGGGGACGGCTGTAACCGCCACCGCCCAGCGCCGCCGCCCCATGCGCCGCAGCAATAGCGTGACCACCAGCAGGGCCACTGCCGCCAGAAGCTGGTTGGCAAGGCCAAACAGCGGCCACAGCGAGTTGATGCCGCCCAGGGGATCTCGCACCCCCTGGATCAGGAAATAACCCCACAGCCCCACGAACACCAGTGCTGCCATGGAGCCATGCCATGCCGGAGTCCGATTGCCGAAAGATCTTGGGAGATGGCGCCGCAACATGTCTTCCAGCATGAAGCGGCCCACTCGGGTGCCGGCATCCAGCGTGGTGAGAATGAACACCGCCTCGAACAA
>WOZS01000006.1 GCA_011620135.1 Gammaproteobacteria bacterium | reverse complement strand
GATAATGGGTGAGGTAAAGGCCTGATCGGGCATGATAGAACATCCCGGCATAGCCCAAGGCGGTCTGGATGGCCACGGCTACCGGATAGCGACCTGCGGGAGGTGCCGCTTGCAATGGCGTGGTCCGGTCCGGCCGCTGACTCAGTGCGCTGCGCTTGGGCAAGCGCGCTAACACCAGGGTCACCGCCTGTTGCTGTGGTGACCATGGATGCGGGTTTTCGTTCTGGTGAAGGTTTGGTCAAGACGGGTTTTGTGCTTGCACAAGACATGCGCAAGAAACAAGACCTGATCCCAGTGATTCGACGGCACTTTTCAGATAGAAGGCTTGGTATCGGTGAGCACGTCGGTTATCCGAACCTTTTTGACGCGGCCCTTCCAAAGCCCCCAGAAGAGCGGAACCTCTTCGGTCATCACGCCAACAGAGAGCGGCTGTCCATCAGCATCGGAGACGACATACTCGCCACGCTGGACATCAATAGGCTCCATGTAGGACTCGGCCTCTTCGACAGATGCGAAAGTGCTCATGTCGCCGTGCTCGTTGATCGAGATGGGCGTTTTCATCAGAAACGATCACAGCCACATTTGTCGGTGGGCTTTTTGTCCCATGGCCTGTGGCGACCAATGCCTTGACCAGGGGGCGTGTTGCCATTTGCATCCGGCGCCCGGCGACCGTGATGGTGGGAATAGCGCCCTGTTGGATGTCCTGTCCGCTTACCCCACGGAGCAAGCCGGAAGTTCCGACCACTAGCCAGCATTGGTTTATCTGGAAACATAGTCAGGTATCGCCACTCACTGGGCTGGCAGCACCTGCAGGATGCGCTGAAAAATAATGTCTGGCGTACCCTCTGCATTGATATGGCGCAGCAGCCCCAGCATCTCGTAGTGTTCCACCAGGGGTCTGGTCTGGTCCTGGTAGACATCCAACCGCCGTACCACGGTGGTCTCTTCATCATCGGGACGCTGCACCAGGGAACCACCACACTGGTCACAAAGCTCGGCGGCCTTTTTTGGCGGATCAAAATATATATTGTATACTGATCCGCATTTTGTGCATATACGACGGCCGGCAAGGCGCTTAATCAGCACATCCCGGGCCACCTCCAGAAACAGCACCGCATCGGGCTGCACCTCCAGCTCACGCATCATGGTCTCGATGTGCTGGGCTTGCGCCAGATTGCGCGGCACGCCATCGAGGATGAAACCCTGTGCGGTATCTGGCTGTTGGAGTCGCTCCCTGATCAAACCCAGGACGATGTCGTCCCCCACCAGTTCGCCGCGGGCCATGATGGCCTTGGCAGCCTGTCCCAGTGGCGTGCCCTGGGCCACCGCGGCGCGCAAGAGATCGCCAGAGGCGATCTGGGGTATTCCAAAATGGCTGGCCAGTCGCTTGCCCTGTGTGCCCTTCCCGGCACCGGGCGCTCCCAATAAGATCAATCGCATGCTTTCTTCTCCGCTCTCCTCTGTTGCACTGTCATGTCTCCCCTCTCAAGGAGGCATGTCGCGACGCGGCATCGGGAAGCACGCCGGCTGTGCCTTGCACCCAGCGGCTGCTGCCATCCTCCAGAAACTCCTTTTTCCACAAGGCGATATCAGACTTGACGGTTTCCAGGATCTCCAGGCAACTGACAAAAACCGCTTTGCGATGGGCGGCCCAGGTCCCTATGACCAGCAGAGCCTCACCGGGATAGGCCATGCCCACCCTGTGCCACAGCAACACCGCATGGAGCCCATGGCGGCGCCGCGCGGCGTGGGCCAGGTCCTCCAACTGGGCAGCTGTCATCCGCGGGTAATGTTCAAGCCACATCCTGATGATCCCCGGCTGCGTACCGTCGCTTGGATCAGTGCCGCGCATGGTGCCGATGAACACGTTGCTTGCCCCGGCAAGCCCCCGGGGCTGCGCTGCGGCAAATGCCGCCACGGCCTCATGAGGGTCATGTGGTTCATGCCATAGGCCGGTCTGTATCATGCGCTCAGCCGCCAGTCATGGGAGGGAAAAAGGCCACCTCATCCCCAGCGCAGACCGGGGCTTGCCACGAAGAGAGCTGACCATTGACGGCACAGAGGATCGATGAAGGTACAGGGGCGGCGTCGGTAGCCCGCTCCCATACCTCAGCAACCGTGCTGGCATCAGCCACCGCGCAGCCAGCCGAGTCCCTGGCCTCGCGCAGCGCGGCAAAAAAAACCACGGTAATCACGCAAAAACTCCTCTCTTGCGTCCCCTACACCACGCTCCAGACCGCCTGCGCTTTCCTCGACCCAAGGCAAGGGGGTACCATGTTGCCATGTCCATGGCTCGTTGAATAGAGAGTGACTGTGAAGGCCGATCATCAAGCACCATCCGCTCCATTGCGTATGGTAGATATTAGTATAAAGGGTACCACAAACAGATGTGCCCGCGCCCAGGGCTTCTTGCGCATCGCGCCGTTGGCAGCCCAACGCCTGCGCGATGGCATGATCCCCAAGGGCGACGTGCTGGCCGCAGCACAGATCGCGGCCATCCTGGCTGCCAAGCGCACCTCGGAGTGGATCCCCCTGTGCCACCCCATTGCCCTCCAGGGTGTGGAGGTCTTCTTCGATTGGCCACAGGACGACCGCCTGCGCTGCATGGTGACAGCCCGCGCCCAGGGGCAGACCGGCGTGGAGATGGAGGCACTGACCGCCGTAGCGGCCGCCTTGCTCACCGTCTACGACATGCTCAAGGCCCTGGACAAGAACATGGTGCTCGAGGAGATTGCGCTGCTGACCAAGTCTGGTGGCCGTTCGGGGCATTATGTGCGTCCTGGTGGCGCACAGCCCGCCCAGCAAGTGGACAATGACCCCCTTGAACCAGCGGCATCACAACCATAGGCCGGCGCTGGGGCTGGCGTTGGCCATCACGGCAGGCTTTGCCGCGGTGGAAGCCGCAGCCGGCTGGCAGGCAGGCTCATTGGCCCTGCTGGGAGATGCCGGTCACATGCTCACAGACAGCAGCGCTCTGGGCATTGCCTATGTGGCCCAAAGACTGGCGCAGCGTCGCTCCAGCCGGCGCCATTCCTTTGGCCTCGGCAGGGTCGAGATCGTGGCCGCCCTGTGCAATGTCACCTTGATGCTGCTGCTGGTGGCCGTCCTTGGGCTTGGCGCCTGGCGCCGGTTGCATCATCCAGTGCATGTCCATGGCGACATGACCGCCGGCGTGGCATTGGTTGGCCTGCTGGTCAATGGCCTGGTCCTGAAGCTGCTCCATGGCCACAGCCATGACCTCAACATCAGGGGAGCCGCCCTGCATGTCATGGGCGACCTCCTCGGCTCCATCGCCGCCCTGGTCTCCGGCGTCGTGATCAGCCTCACCGGCTGGAATGCCATCGACCCCCTGCTCTCGCTGCTGATCAGCGGCCTGATCGTCTTTTCCAGCGTCCGCATCGTCAGTACAGCCGTCGACGTGGTGCTCGAGGCCGTGCCCGCTCACCTCGACCTGCAGCAGATCGGCCGGGCCATGGCGGCCATCGAAGGGGTTCACTCGGTGCATGATCTCCACGTCTGGAGCATTTCCTCGCGCCTGGTCGCGCTGTCAGCCCACGTGGTGATCAACGATCTGACCATCTGGCCCCTGGTGTTGGGCAGGCTGCGCACGCTGCTGAGCCAGCGCTTTGGCATCGAGCATGTCACCTTGCAGCCAGAGCCGCTCAAAGAAGTGCTGCTGTACATGCCGGAGCGATCGGAACGCCCTGGAACCTCAGCCTCGACTCAACAGCTCGCGCAGATTGATCACCGCGGCATTGGCCCGGGCAAGATAGCTGGCCAGCGTGAGTGAGTGATTGGCAAACACGCCAAACCCCGTACCATTGAGGACCCACGGACCGCCCAGAGGCTTCTGGCTTTCTTCCAGGTCACGCACGATCTGGGCCAGCCCCACCTCGGCATTCTTGTCCTTGAGCACATCATGGCAATCCACCTGCACGGCCTGCAGGAAGTGATACAATGCCCAGGCCGATCCCCGGGCCTCGAAGAACACATCGTCCACCTGGGACGATGGCGTCTTCATGATACGCTGCGCCTGGCGCGGCGTGGAAATCGCCCCGCCTTTGGCCCCGACCAGCGAGAGATCCAGCGATACTCTAGCCACGCTGGCCGAGAGGCGTGACGTCAGGTCTCCCAAGCGCCGCTCCACCAGCCAGAGGTAGGCCGCCAGGTTATCCGCCCGGGCATAGAACTGGGCATCTTCGTGGTTGACATCCACCAGGCGGGTCCTGAAACGACCAAGCGCATTGAAACCCTTGTTGTATTCGTGTTCTGTGGATGGAAACAGCCAGCGATCATCAGGCTGGTTCAGCAGGCTCTGGGCTGCCGCCAGGTCCTTGTCTTCCTGGGACTGGGACTGGGCGCGGCCGAAATCGTTGCGCAACGCCTGGGCCATGTCGCGCATCTGGTTGAGCACACCCAGCTCCCAGCTGGGCATGTTGTCCAGCAGGACACCAGGTGGCAGGCGATCATTACGCAGGTAGCCTCCCGGCTTGTGCAGCAGGGTATCACCCACCCGGATCAGCATATCCACCGTGGCATAGCCCACCGGCTTGTCTGTGGCCGGCTTGGACAGAAAACCAGGTGTCAGGTCCCACCAGATGCCCACCCCACTCAAGGCCAGTGCCAGGACCACAAGACCGCTCCCCGCCAGACGGGCTCGCGGGCTCAGATGGGCCAGACGGGTTCTTATCCAGTTCATGGTTGTTCGTTCTCCCCTATAGACAGACTGGTCTCAGCAACTGCAGCCCCTTTGCTTTGTGCCCGATGGGCTGGATGGGCGGCGGCATGGCCAGCGGCCAACTGGACTTGCCTTGGAAGGCTGCCTTGGCGGCCTGCCACCTTATCCAGGTTCTCCAGCGATTGCGCCAGGTAGTCCAATGCTTCTTCTTCCATGCCCTTCCAGGTGGGCCAGTCATGGCCTCCATCCACAATGCGCAGCTGAGCCGGCAAACCGGCGCGCTGTAGTCGCTCGTAAAGCAAGGTGGCCTGGGCTGCGGTGTTGTAGTGGTCGTCGTCGCCCGCCCCGAGGAACAGGGGCAGTGTCAATCCCTTGGCCACGAAGCCATCCCAATAGGCCGGATAGTTGTGGCGCATCCATAGCACCGGATTGAAACCTGCCTTGCCGAACACCCCGGCGCTGCGGGCACCAGAAGCCTCGGGTGGCACCGGCACATAGCAAGCCGGTGCCAGCAGGGCCGCGGCCCCGAACCGTTCCGGATAGCGCATGGCCAGCCGCAAAGCCCCATAGCCGCCCATGGAAACCCCGATCATGGCTCGCTCGTCGCGCTGCAGGCGGATGCCGATCTCGGTTTCCACGGTGGGCAGCAGATCCTCCATGAAAGCGCTTTCCATGGCTCCCTTTGGAGAATTCACATACCAGGATGTGCCGGCATCGGGCATCACCGCCACCACAGGAGGCAGACGATCCTCGGCAATGAGCCGATCCAGCAGCGCCGGCACATCGCCCTGCTCGATCCAATCGCGCCCTTGACCTCCATGGCCGTGCAACAGATAGATCACCATGTGCGGCGGTTCATCGGGCACATACAGCCAATAGTTCCATAGCCGTCCCAGCTGTGCCGAGGCAAGCTCGTTCTGGTGAATCTGTCCTGCCATGCCTGCCTGCGCCAGCAACGCCATACACACGAATGCCATGGTCCTCATGATATATCTGCACCATGGCGAAAGGCCGCGGCACGTTCGGCAAGCCCAAGCTCTCGGGCGCCCTCGGTGTCTACCCCCTTGTCCCTGGCGTAGGCGCGCAATTCCTGGGTGAGCTCCATGGAGCAGAACTTGGGGCCACACATGGAGCAGAAATGGGCGCTTTTATGCGCTTCCTTGGGTAAGGTGGCATCGTGATAGCTCTGGGCACGCTCCGGATCCAGGCTGAGCGCGAACTGGTCGTGCCAGCGAAAGGCGAAGCGCGCCTGGGACAGGGCATTGTCCCGGGCCTGCGCCCCGGGATGGCCCTTGGCTAGATCGGCGGCATGGGCGGCAATGCGATAGGCCACCAGCCCCTGGCGCACATCCTCGGCGTCTGGTAGCCCCAGATGTTCCTTGGGTGTCACATAGCAGAGCATGGCAGCCCCCTGCCAGCCGATCAATGCGGCACCGATGGCCGAGGTGATATGGTCATATCCGGGCGCTATGTCGGTCACCAGCGGTCCCAAGGTATAGAAGGGGGCCTCCAGGCACCAATCCAGTTCCTTGGTCATGTTCTCGGCAATAAGCTGCATGGGCACATGCCCGGGGCCTTCCACCATGCATTGCACGTCATGAGCCCAGGCGCGCCTGGTGAGCTCGCCCAGCGTCCTGAGCTCGGCGAACTGCGCCTCGTCATTGGCATCGGCAAGGCAGCCGGGCCGCAGGCCATCTCCCAGGGAAAACGAGACATCGTACATCCTGAAGATGGCGCAGAGCTCATCGAAATGCTCATGGAGAAAGTTTTCCTTGTGGTGGGACAGGCACCAATGGGCCATGATGGCACCACCCCGGGAGACAATCCCCGTGAGCCGTGAGGCGGTCAAGGGGATGTGGCGCAGCAGCACGCCGGCATGGATGGTCATGTAGTCCACCCCCTGTTCGGCCTGCTCCACCACCACATCCCGAAACAACGGCCAGGAGAGTTGCTCCGGTCGCCCGCCGCAGCGCTCCAACGCCTCATAGATGGGCACCGTGCCGATGGGCACGGGGGCATGGCGCAAAATGGCCTGCCGCGTGGCGCTGATGTCGCGCCCCGTGGAAAGATCCATCACCGTATCGGCCCCCATGCGCACAGCAAGGATCAGCTTGTCCAGTTCATTGGCAATGGTGGAATCGACAGCAGAGGTGCCCAGGTTGGCATTGACCTTGACACGGAAACGCCGCCCGATCGCCATGGGCTCCAGTTCGGGGTGGTTGATGTTGGCCGGGATGATCGCCCTGCCGGCGGCCACCTCGTCACGCACGAACTCGGGGGTTATCCATTGCGGCAGCCGCGCTCCATGGTCCTGACCGGGATGGTGGCGCAGGATGGGGTCTGCCTGGTCCAGCAGGTCCCGGCGGGCGTTTTCCCGGATGGCCACAAACTCCATCTCCGGCGTGATGATGCCCAGCCTCGCCAACTGCATCTGCGTCACCGGTCGTGTGCCAGCGCCGCAGCGCACCCGCGCGCCGGCACCCAGCGCACCGAGCCGCTCATCCAGCCAACCCTGGCGGATGGCAGGCAGACCATCACTTGATTGCATCGTCCGGCTGGCCTCGGGATCAGCATAGGGCCCCCATGGGCCCCAGGGACCTGCTGTATCGTACAGGGTCATACTCCTGGGCTCGGCGCCGGCACTCAATGATACCTGCAGCATGGGCACGCGCACGTCGGGCCTGCTACCAGTCACAAAGATACGTTCCATTCTGCTATGTGTCACGAGATCCCCCTGGCACCCTGATGGCATGGTCCCTATAATATTAAGGCAGCACCATATATCCTTGGCTGTTTTCATTGTACGCTTCTCTGCCCGGCGCATGTCAAAGACCACCCATGGAACAACAGGCTCACCCCAACAGCGATTATCCCCTGCTTTTTTCCCCCTTGCGGCTAGGGCCGCTCACCCTACCCAACCGCATCCTCATGGGCTCCATGCACATGGGGCTCGAGGAGCTGGAAGACGGCTTTGCACGCCTGGCGGCCTTCTATGCCGAACGGGCCCGGGGCGGCGTGGCCCTGATCGTGACAGGGGGCGTGGCCCCCAATGAGGAAGGAGCCGTGGTCCAAGGAGGCGCCAAGCTCACCTGCCGCGCCGAGCTGCCGCCGCACCGCCAGGTCACCAGCGCCGTCCACGAGGCCGGCTCGCGCATCGCCTTGCAACTGCTGCATACCGGGCGCTACGCTTTCAACCATGCCCAGGTGGCCCCCTCTGCCATCCAGGCACGGATCAATCCCTTCACCCCACGGGCCATGAGCGATGCCGACATCCGGCGCACCATCGAGGACTATGCCCAAGCCGCCATGCTGGCCCGCGAAGCAAGTTACGATGGTGTGGAGATCATGGGCAGCGAGGGCTACCTGCTCAACCAATTCACCGCGCCACGCACCAACCACCGCGATGACCACTGGGGCGGCGATGCCGCACGCCGCAGACGTTTTCCGGTTGCTGTCACACAAGCCGTGCGCCGCGCCGTGGGGCCGGATTTCCTGGTCATCTACCGGCTGTCGCTGCTGGATCTGGTGGAAGATGGCAGTACCTGGGAAGAAACCCTGTTGCTGGCCCAGGAACTGGAACAATCAGGCGTGAACCTGCTCAATACCGGCATCGGCTGGCACGAGGCACGCATCCCCACCATCATGACCATGGTACCCCGGGCGGCCTTCGCCTGGGCCACGGCACGGCTCAAGGCCGCAGTCTCCATTCCTGTGGTGGCCAGCAACCGCATCAATACCCCGGATGTGGCTGAAGCCGTGCTGCGCCAGGGCCAGGCAGACATGGTCTCCATGGCCCGGCCCATGCTGGCCGACGCCGAGCTTCCTGCCAAGGCCGCAAGCGGCCACAAGGCGGCCATCAATGTCTGTATTGCCTGCAACCAGGCCTGCCTGGATCACAGCTTCTCCGGCAAGGCAGCAAGCTGCCTGGTCAACCCCAGGGCCGGGCGCGAAACCATCCATCCTGTCACCCCGGCACCAACCCCCCTGTCCATCGCCATTGTAGGCGGGGGACCGGCGGGGCTTGCCTGCGCCGAGACCGCCGCACGACGCGGCCATGGGGTGGTGCTCTTCGAGCGCGATCATGTCTTAGGCGGCCAGTTCCAGCTGGCACGCCGCATTCCCGGCAAGGCCGATTATGGGGATACCATCACCTATTTCGAACGAAGCCTCGCCAAGCTGGGGGTCACCATACGCTGCAACACCGAGCCCGATGTCCAGATGCTCTCCTCAGGGTTCGATGCCGTGGTGCTGGCCACCGGGGTCCGCCCCCGCATCCCAGCCATCCAGGGCATCCACCTGGCCCATGTGGTGCCCTATCCAGAGACCCTGGATGGGCGGGAACTGGGCGAGCGCCTGGTCATCATCGGCGGCGGCGGCATCGCCATCGATGTGGCCCATTATGCCGCTCTGCGCGACCTGGATGAGGACGAACAAACCCTCTATGAGGCCCTTTGGGGCATCGATCGCAGCCCCACCCGACCAGGCGGTATCGACCCCCAGCCCAAGCGCCCCAGGAGCAAGCGGCACATCACCATGTTACAGCGTTCATCTGCGGTGATCGGCCGCGCCCTGGGCAAGACCACCGCCTGGGCACATCGCTTGTCATTGCACCATATGGCTGTGGAGGTGCTCTGTGGTGTTGCCTTTCAGTTCATCGATGAGCGCGGGGTGACCATCACCGACCAGTCGGGCAGCTCGCGATGCATCGCGGCCGACCAGGTGCTGCTCTGCGCCGGCCAGGAAGCCCACGCTCCCCTGGCCAAACCCCTTCAGGACTGCGGCGTCCCTGTCCATCTCATAGGTGGCGCCAGGGACGCCGATCGCCTCGATGCCAAGCGCGCCATCGAGGAAGCCTTCCTGCTGGCCTGCTCCCTTTGAACAAAGCCGCGGCACCACCTTGCAGACGCTTCCTGGTCACAGGCGGGGCCGGGTTCATTGGCACCAACTTCTGCCATGTGCTGCTGGAACAACCCGCCACCGAACGCCTGGTGATACTCGATGCCCTGACCTACGCCGGCAACCGCGCCAATCTGGCCCATTGCCTAGAAGACCGGCGCACGTTGTTCGTCCATGATGACATCCGCAACCTCGATGCCATCACCCGTCTGCTGCAACAGGAAGACATCACCTGCATCGTGCACTTTGCAGCCGAAAGCCATGTGGACCGTTCCATCGCCGACCCCATGCTGTTCGTGGCCAACAATGTCCTGGGCACCCAGAGCCTGTTGGAGGCAGCGCGCACGGCATGGCAGACCGCAACCAGCCCAAGGCGCTTTCATCACATCTCCACAGACGAGGTCTTCGGCAGCCTCGCCCCCGGTGCAAAGCCGGTCACGGAAAAGGCCCCCTATGAGCCGCGCTCGCCCTATTCGGCCAGCAAGGCAGCAGCCGACCATCTGGTGATGGCCTATCACCATACCTTCGGCATGCCGGTCACGCTCAGCTATGCCGCCAACAATTATGGTCCTTTCCAGTATCCTGAAAAACTGATCCCGTTTTTTCTCATCAATGCCCTGCATGGGCGTTCATTGCCGATTTATGGCGATGGCCTGCAGCAACGCGACTGGATTCATGTCCATGACCATTGCCGTGGCATCCTCGCCGTGCTGACCGCAGGCCAGGTGGGCTGCAGTTACAACCTGCCAGGCACGGGCGAACAGACCAATCTCGCCATTGCCCGGCAGATCACCAGCATTCTCGACAGGCGCATGGCAGCCGATGCCACACTGCGCCAGCGCTATCCCGCCTGCCCTGCTGCCGCGGGGGCATCATGCGCCACGCTGCTCAGCCATATCAGCGACCGTCCCGGACACGACCGGCGCTATGCCATTGATGGCAGCCTGGCTGCTGCCGAGCTGGATTTCCGTGCGGTCATCCCCTTCGAGACGGGCCTGGAACAGACCATCGACTGGTACCTGGAGCACGCCGGTTGGTGGCAGGATATCCTCAAGCGCCACGGCCCTTCCCGGCAACCCTGGCTCAAAAACGCCACCGATCGATGACCTCCTGGACCGAGCGCTTCTGCGCCGTGCGCCCCGTGCAGGCCATGGTGCTTGGCGATGTCATGCTGGACCGCTATGCCTTCGGGGATGCCCAACGCCTCTCACCCGAGGCACCGGTGCCGGTGGTCCTGCTGCAACACACCGAAGACCGCCCCGGCGGGGCTGCCAATGTGGCGCTGAACCTCACAGCCCTTGGCGCCCGGACCATCCTGCTGGGTGCCGTGGGAGACGACGCAGCCGGTCGCAGGCTCCATCAACTGCTCACCCACCATGCCGCACTGGAGCCCCGGCTGCTTACCCACCAGGGTCCCAGCACGGTCAAATGGCGCATCATCGCCCGCCAGCAACAGCTGCTGCGACTGGATGTGGAGCAACCCATCCGTCTCGATGTCCAGGCGTTGCATGATGTCTTGGCGCAGGCCATGGACGAGGCGCCGGACGTGGTGCTGTTCTCGGATTACGCCAAGGGCACGCTCGCCCATGTCGGTCCCTGCCTCGACCTGGTGCAACGTAGCGGCGTCATGGCCTTGGCCGACAGCAAGGCCGGGCTTGCATCCTATGCCAACCTCACGGCCCTGACCCCCAACCGTCAGGAATTCGCCACAGCCACCGGGCAATCCTCCTGCCCCGACGACATGCTCAGCCAGCAGGCCATGGCCATGCGCCGCTCCCTGGGGCTGCAGGTGCTGGTGGTGACGCTGGGGGCAGCAGGCATGCTGTTTGCCGATGAACTTGGCGTCGTCCACCTCAAGACCCATGCCCGGGAAGTCTATGATGTCACAGGCGCGGGCGATACAGTGCTCGCCCATCTCGCCCATGGCATGGCAGGCGGCCTGCCGCCCCTGCTGGCCGCTGCCCTGGCCAATCGGGCGGCAAGCCTCTCCGTGGCTCACCTGGGGGCCTGCAGCATCACACCATCGGCGCTGCTGGAATCGCTCAATGATGTCACCACGCCTCCTGCCCAGAAGATCGTCACGCTGGATGCCGCCTGCAGACAGTCAGCCGCGGCACGCCAGCGGGGCGAGCGCGTCGTGGTCACCAATGGCTGTTTCGATGGCCTGCATCCCGGCCATCTGGCCAGTCTCTCCTGGAGCAAGGCTCTGGGCGACCGCCTGGTGGTGCTGGTCAACGACGATACCTCATTGCGCCGCCTCAAAGGGGCACAGCGGCCTCTTGTGGCCCAGGAGCAGCGCCTGCTGGCGCTGGCCGAGCTGCCCTGCGTGGACTGGGTGGCAACCTTTGCCCAGGAGACCCCGGAACAGGCCATCGCCGCTTTGGCCCCCCATGTGCTCACCAAGGGCGAGGAATACCGCAATCAACCCATTGCCGGGGCACGGCAGGTAACCGAAGGCGCTGGCCGGGTGCTGCTGTTGCCGCGGTTGCCCGGCTGGGCCAGCAGCAACAGACCAGCACCAGGCCCTCAATCTGCCTGAGGCGGACTTGCCAAAAAGCCCGGCCTCAAAGATTTTGGACGAAAAGCCAGATGGTGCACAGAAACCCCACCGCCCACACCAGGGTACGCATGCTCGCCTGGTCCATCACATAACAGACGGTATGGGCCAGGCGGGCGAGGATGAAGATCACCGCCAAGGTTCCGGTGCGCCCGGCATCGGCCTGCATCAGCAGGCTGACCAGGATAGCAGCGATAAAGCCCGGCAGCGCCTCGTAGGTGTTGGCCTCGGCCCAGGCGGCACGGGTCACCCAGGGCGGCAGGTTGTCCAGGACCCGGGGCCTGTGGTTGTCGAAGCCCGCCTGCATGCGCCCATAGATCTTGACCGAATGGGGCACCAGCGGCAGCAGAATGGCGAAAAACAAACACCACAATGTCAGTTGCTCCATGGTCCCCCTCCTGTATCAACTGCACATGCAGGCACTAGTGAATACTAGTCCACAAACCCGGCAAGGCAAGCAGCATAAGCAGCATGGACGCAGCCCCCGCCACGCGGCTCCCGGGATGCTCAACCATGCCACGAGCGCTCAGCCAACAGCTCAATCAATAGGTAGGCAGTGAATCGTCCACTTCCTTGGCCCAGGCATCGATGCCACCGGCCAGGTTGTACACCTGGGCATATCCCTTGCTCAGCAACAACCGGGCCACCTGCATGCTGCGCCCGCCATGATGGCATTGCACCACCACGGTCTGGTCAACCGGAACCTCGTGCAGACGGTCGGGCACCTCGCCCATGGGAATATGGCAAGAGCCCGGGATGGTTGCAATCTCCCGCTCCCAGCTCTCACGCACATCAAGCAACAACAGCGGCTCACCACGCTCGAGGCGTTGGGCTACCTCAGCACAAGACAGCTCTTGTGGATCTCCTGCCATGATTCATTCCTCCTGCAAACCTCAGCCCGCCGGTTACCGCTGGGGTCAAGCTCGCCGCATCCGTGGGTCAGCACGGCCTTGGGCAAATCTCAAAACTGGAACACAGGCCTGGTCTCGAGGCCCTCCAAGGGCGGCACCCAGGTATCGAACAGGCTCTCCTGGCACAGCCCCAGCGAGCCTTCCCTGGAAAACAGCATCGCCTCCATGACCGGGCCCTGGCCTACCACGGCCACCATGCGCCCGCCTTCCTCCAGGACAGCACTGGTCAACAAGCCGGCATCGGGTATGGAACCTGTGATCACGACCACATCGAAGCGTTCCTTCCCTTTGAGCCAGTCGAGGCCGTTGCCCGCCACCAGGTGCACATTGCCCAGACCATGGGCTTGTAATCTCTCCTCAGCTGGGGGAATGAACGCCGCGATGCGCTCCACGCTCACCACGGCCCCCCCCAGTCGGGCCAGCAGGGCAGCCATGTAACCGCTGCCGGTGCCGATCTCCAGGATGCGATCCTCGGGGCGCACCATGGCCGCCTGCAACAGGCGCGCTTCCACCTTGGGCTCCATCATGGCCTGACCATGGGGCAATGGGATTGCCATATCGGCATAGGCAAGCGCCTCCCAGCCGGCGGGTACGAAGCGCTCCCGGGGAATGGCCGCCATGGCTGCCAGCACCCGCTCATCCAGCATATCCCAGGTGCGGATCTGCCGCTCCAGCATGTTCTCCCGTGCCTGATCCAGGACGCTCATGAGCCTCTCCTTCGATTACGCCACACTCTCTGGCCGCTGCTCATTATAGCCCATGGATAGCCATGGCCTGTTGCCACAGCAGATCAAGCATCCTTTCAGCCGCCCTTGACCACAAAGCGTGCCTGGTCCCATGCCGCGCCATCGGGACCAAGCAGACGCAACATATGGCGCCCGGGCCGGGGCTTCCAGGAGAGCCATGGCCCTGTTCCCAGAGGCATGCCGTCCAGCTCCCAGTGCAACGGGTGTGCTGCAACCCCCAGCTGCCCTGGCGCCTCGGCCAGGTTGCTCAGCAGGACCACCTGCTGTAAGTCATGCGGAATGTCTGGGTCCAACGCCAGAATGCTGCCTGGGGCAGGAGAAAGAATCCTGGGGCGTAGCTCAGCCGAGACACTGCGCACCTGCGCCATCTCGGTGCCAGCCAGGAACCATTCGCGCCGTGGTGGCTCGGTACCATGCGGCCAATACACCAAAGTCGCGCTCACTCCTGGCGGTGGGCTTGGCGGGCTGGCTGCTGCGGCATCCTGGGCAAGGCGCATCACGGCAGCCCAGATAGGAGCGGCTCCCGTGATACCGGAGACATCATGCATGGGCGTGTTGTCCAGGTTGCCCACCCAGACCCCCACCGTCACATCCTTCGAGAAACCCAGGCACCAGTTGTCACGCATATCCTTGGACGTGCCGGTCTTGACCGCCGCCCAGAACGGCAGCGCAAGCACGCTGTCGGTCCCGAAGGTGACAGCCCGGCTGCCATTGTCCGCAAGGATATCGGCCACGATGAAGGCCGCCCCGGCATCCAGCGCCCGCACCGCTGCTGTTTTGGGTGCATCGAGGCGCAGGCGCACCGCGGACCACATCCCGCCGTTGGCAAGGGTCCGGTACGCGTTGGCAAGCTGCAGCAGGCTCACCGGAGCCGATCCCAGCGCCAGGGCATAGCCGTAGTATTCACCATCCTGGGTGATGGTGGACAAACCAAAGCGGCGCAGCTGTGCGACGAAGTCATCCACGCCCAGCAGCATCAGCACCCGCACCGCAGGCACGTTCAGTGAGCCCGCCAGCGCAAGCCGGGCGCTCACCAGGCCATGAAACTGCCGGTCATAGTTCTGGGGCACATAAAGCCCAGAGGGCGTGGTGAGCTGCACAGCACTGTCTTCCAGCAGGGAAACGGCGGTCAGTCGCCGCTGGGCGATGGCCGCGCCATACAGGAATGGCTTGAGCGTCGAGCCAGGTTGCCGGGGCGCGGCGGCGGCATCCAGGTAGAACGCTCCGGAAAAACCACGCACGCCCCCCACGTAGGCCAGCACATCCCCGGATTGGTTATCCAGCACCACCACCGCGGCATCCTGCACATGACGGCCCTGGAGCTGGCCCAGTTCGCCCTGCACCAACGCCTGCACCGTGCGCTGCAGTGTGGCAAGGAGCGTGGTGCGCACCACTGGGGCTTCTTTCCCCAGCAAGCGCGCTGCCACATGAGGGGCCAGGGCCGGGCCGGCGGCCATGCCTTCGGGTTGGGCCAGCCTGTCAGCCAGGCGACCGATCTCGGCTTGCGATGTCTTCTCTGTCAAGGCTCGTGCCCGACGCGCCACGTCCTGCCATGGTGCATTGGGGGCGCGCAGGCTTGCCACCAGGACGGCAGCCTCGGCCCTGTCGAGGCCAGAGGGTGCCTTGCCCAACAACAACCAGCTCGCCGCAGCAAGACCCTGCACCTCGCCGCGCACGGTGACCAGGTTGGCATAGGCCTCCAGGATCTGCTGTTTGCTCCAGTGCCGCTCCAGTGCCCAGGCCATACTCATGGCCAGGAGCTTGCGCTTCACAACGTTCCTGGGCCTGGGCGCGCCGGGCAGCAGCCGGGCAAGCTGCATGGTGATGGTGGAGCCACCGCGACGCCTGCCCCGCAGGCTCTGCCAGGCTGCATGGCCCAGCGCCCGGAAATCCACACCATGATGCCGATGGAATCGTCTGTCTTCAGCTACCTGCAGCACCTGCCAGAAGACAGGCGCGATCTCGTCGTAGCCTGTCCAGGGCAGCCGGCGGTGCTGGAAATCCACCCGGATGACATGCAGCATCTGCCCGTTGCGGTCCAGCAACATGGCCTCGGAGCTTCGAGTGGCCTGCTGCACCGCTGCAAAGGATGGTGCTGTGCCTGCAAGAAGCAGCTCGGCCGCCATGCCCATGACAAGGGCCAGGAACACCATGGACACAAGGACGATACGCCATCTCGCCGGCACACCTCGTCTCCTCAGGGCAACACCACAAGCTCGCTGCCCGGCAGTTCGCCATAGCGCTCCGGGGCATACATGGCCTCCACCCGGCTTCCGGGCAGCACGAACCGGCCACTCTGGTTGAGACGCATGGTGTATTCCACCACCTGGTCCCCCTGGGGGAAAGCATCGAAATAGGCACGATAGGTGGTGAAGCTGCGCTCCTCATAGGCGGGCCAAACGCCTGCGGCACGCTCCCCGGCCTCCAGCAAGGCGGCCTGATGCACACCCCCCAGGATGGTGGCCCCGCTGGGAATGGGATCGGCCACCACCACGTAGGCCATGTGGCTGATGGCATGCACCGCAAGGCGCACCCGCAGCACATCCCCCACATGCCAGGCATTGGGCTCACGGCGCTCCACGGCCTGGATGGTTCTGGAGATGGCGTAGCCGGACTGCACCTCATGGTCCAGATGCCGGGCTGCCAGCGACGAGATGGTCACCCAGGGGGCACCACCCCCCAAGTGCAGCAACTGCAGCGTTTCGGGCGAGACCAGTGGCCAGCGCACATTGGTCTCGGTCGCCTGCCGGGGCGGGGGCTGCCAGTTCACCACATGGTGACGCGAACCCAGGATCACATGGCTTGCCCCCGTGGGTGCCTGCCGCTCGAAGCGAGCCGCAAAGCGGCGCATGGCCAGCATGCCCCAGGCATTGGCGGTGGTGATGTCCCATTGGCCGCGCACCTGGCGATCCTGCAATCCCATGGCGAGCCGTGGCGCATCCTCCTGCCATGAGGGCTCGGTGGCCACCAGATGCAGCAGGCGGGCTGCCACGGCATCCGGGGACAGCAGCAGCCAGTAGAAGCGCTCCTGGCTCTCGTTCACCAGTGCCAGACGCGCCCCGCCCATGTCCAATCTCGAACGCAGCAGATTGGAGGCTGCCTCGCGTTGGTCGCGCGAGGGGTTCTGCAGTCTGTTGTTGACATCCAGCCAGTCCAGCAAGGCGGATGTGGGCAAAAGGGCAGGATCGATGAGCAACGCATCCAGCATGGCCCGATTGGCCTGGTCATAGCGCGCCAATGCAGCCAGAGCAGCCAATTTACGCAGCGTCTCATCTGCCGCATAAAACGCCGAATCGCGCCGCAGCCGACCCGCCACGAAGGCACGCAACCCCTGCAAGGCTCCTTGTTGCACCCGCGATGGCAGCGTCCAGCCCGCCTCTTGAGCCATGGTCAGCACATAGCTGGTGAGTACGTCGCTGCCTCGGCAGTCACAGGGCCAGAAGCGCAACAGGCCGTCTGCATCCTGGTAGTCGGCCAGCTTGGGCAGCACGGCATCGGGCTGGTTCAGCACCACAGCCTTCGAGACCTGCTGCTCGAGGCAACTGTATGGATAATCCCGCATGGCGCGACGCACGCCATCCAGGCTTCCCAGCAGCGTGGATGAGACCGACGCCTGCAGTGCCGCAGTGCCTGGCATGGCATCTGCAACCGGCGCCACCGGAATGGCAGACCGGCCCCGCAATCTCACCAGGGTCTGCTGCCAGGTGCGCACCGGATAGGGTGCTGCCACCTGCTGGGTGATGCGCAGGGCATCGAGCCTGCGACCCTGGGTATCTGTCAGCGTGAACTGGATGTGGCTTGCCGTGGCCTGCAGGGGCACATGCACTGGATAGCGCACCACCTGGCTTCCCTGGGGGGCAAGCTGCAGCGACTGAACCACCTGGTGCCCAGCCGCCTGGCCCTGTGCCTGGGGCAGGCCATCGAAGGCCATCTCCAGCCGGGCCTGCACGGCAAGCGTCTTGGGCAGCGTGTTGCGCACGGTGAACTCGGCGTCATATTGGTCGCCCTGGCGCACCACGGGCGGCAACCCGGAAAACACCATCACATCCTGGCTGGTGCGGATGGTGCCGCGCCCCGTGCCAAAGGCATCGCTGCCTGCCGTGGCCATGGCAGCCAGTGTGAAACTGGTCAGGGAATCGTTGATGGGTATGCTGACCGTTGCCTTGCCCTGGGCATCGAGCTGCACATTGGGCTGCCAGGAAAGCAGGGTATCGAACAGCTCCCGGGTGGCACTGGCGCCACCGCCACCGCCCGGCGGGGCGGCCTTCTTGCCGAAATGGCGCTTGCCCACCACCTGCATGGCCGCCGTACTGGTCTCGACACCAAGCCCCCGGCGGGCCATCATGGCTGGCAGCACATCCCAACTCTCGTTGGCCTGGAGTTGCAGCAAGCCATCGTCCACCACCGCCAGGGCCACGCTGGCATGCTCCGGCAGCGGCCTGCCATCGGCACGACGCACCTGGATGGTGGCCTCGGCCTTGGCGCGCACCGGATAGACTCCCTGGCGCGGCGCCACCTGCACCTCGAGGCTGTGGGCGCGCCAGCCCACATCAAGCCCGGTATAGCCCAGCTTGAAGGCAGGCCTCCCCAGGTCCACCGTGGCGGTGGGCTGGACACCGGAGACCCGGCCACGCACCGCCAGCACCGAGACAAACACATTGGGGGCATCGCTGCCCAGGATGGGCACCGCGATCACCGGGTCCTGGCCAGAAAGCGCCAGCAGCCGATAGCGCAGGATGCCCTGGCGCTCCACGGTCACAAGGGCCAGGGCATGGCGAAAGGGCATGCGCACCTGCAACCTGGCGCTTTCCCCAGGCTCATAGCGATTCTTTTCGGCCAGCACGTCCATGCGGTCGTGGTCTTCTCCGCCGAACCAGGTTTCAGCCTTGCCACGGACCCACGTCTCGGTATGGGCAGCAGCCCCTGCGGCACGAGCCACTATCAATAGTTCTCCGGATGCATGCGCTTTCGTTTTGCAGTGCAGCAGGCCATCTGCGCCGGAATGGCCCTGGCACACCTCACCTAATCGCATGACAATGCTCTGGTTCTCGTAGGCATAAAACCCGCCCACCAAGCGCTTGCGGTGACTCACCGTCTGCCTGCGGTAGATCTCCACCACCACCGGGACATCTTTTTCAGGCTGGCCATCTGGTGATAACGTGGCCACCTCCAGGCCCAGATCACTACCCTGGCGGGGCAGCCAGGACGAGGTCTTGATGCCCACCACCACAGGAGCTGGCCACCAGGGAATGCGGCGGGAGACGGTCTGCGCCTCGCCGTTGGGATCGCGGTATTCCAGTTCGGCAAGGATGGCCTGGGCACGCTCGGCAGCCGGAATCGGCCCAAGAGAGACCGTGGCCGAGCCGTGCTCGTCCAGTTGCATGGGCACCTTGGCCAGCGTCAGGGGCCGGGTATCGCCCACGGCACGCTCCAGACCCTCGGACACGCCGCCATTGGCAAAGGTGAAGCCATCGAACCCATCAAAGCTCACCGCACGCTCCTCCATACCCCAGCGCAACACGGTGGGCAGGCGGGCCGCCCCGCCCCCGGACAGATAACGCACATCCAGCGACAGGCTCACAGGTGTCTTGCCCACCACAGGGGTCTTGGGTATGGCAATCTGGCCTTTCATCAGCGGGACCCGGAAGGCCTCCACCCGGAACGAACCGCTATCCAGTCTCTGGGCATCAGAGTCATATTGAGCAGCACTGGCATCGGTAAGGACGATCCGATAAGTGCCAAGCTTGGCGTCCCCGGGGATGGTCCACTGCATCAGCGCCGCCAGCGCGTTATCCCACTCGAGCTTTTGTGAGGCAACCACAGCGCCACTGCCCTGGTGGACTATCAATGCATTCCCTGGGGGAGCCACGGGCCAGGTCAATCCCTTGGCCACCGCCTTGCGCACCAGGTGCTTCATGTGCACCGTCTCACCGGGGCGCAGCAAGGTGCGGTCCACGATGGTATGGGCGATATCGGTCTCGATGGGACCATAAGACGCCATGTTGAACCGCCACGGCTCGATGCCCTCCTCCCAGGAGGAAAGCGCGAAGGCCATGTCGTCTGCGGTGCGGGCGCTCACGTAGTAGTGTCCGATGGTCTCGGCACAGGACAGGTTCTCGCCAGC
The DNA here is from genome assembly GCA_011620135.1 of Gammaproteobacteria bacterium. Classification (GTDB taxonomy): domain Bacteria; phylum Pseudomonadota; class Gammaproteobacteria; order WOZS01; family WOZS01; genus WOZS01. The sequence goes on along the minus strand of WOZS01000006.1, from coordinate 14,967 downwards.
ATCGGGCAGGGGCTGCTGGATCAGCGCCACCCCGTCTGTGTTGGTGGTGCCCTGCCACAACAAAGCGCCCTGGCAATCACGCACCACCACATGGGCGCCTCCCACCGCCTGGGCGCGATCCAGCGTGGTCACCCACACCAGCGAACTGGAGGCCCCTTTTTTGAAATGCACAGCCAGGTTGGTCACCAGGGCCATGGTGCGCACATACATGGGCCCGGGCGGGCGGGGCTGTTCGCCTCGCTCGATCTCTGGCGGCGGCAACAGGGCTGCCCCAAGCGCAGGACTGGCCAGCTCCACCACATAAAAGCCTGGCTTTTGCAGCGGAATGCCGATCACCTGGGTCTGTTCCACATCGTCCAGCGGCACGCTGAGCGTCCTGGTCTGCGCTGCTTTCTGCAGCAAGGACAATGGCTTGTCACGGTTTTCGTATTCCAGGTAGGAATCCGCCGAGGAGCCATCGGTCCTGTAAAGCAGCTCCAGCCATTTGAGGATGGCGCGGTCGGCATCCTCACTGGCACCATTCCCAGCGCCGCCTATCTGCTGTACCCAGCCGTCCAGCGCCCGCGGCATCGTCTTGCTGCCGCGGACACCAGCCGTACCGAGAAACGCCCACAGGCGCTGCGGCCAGGTATCTGGCAGCGCGTCTGCCTCGGCGGCAGGCACATCGAGCCGGCGCACCCGCAGGTTCTGCTCCACGTGCCTGATGGTCAGCGGCAGAATGCCGCCTGCCCGGCGCTCCAGGATGCCAAAGCGCCCCGTGCTGAACTTGGCCAGCGGTGGCGCCCGGTCCACCGCCACATCCAGGGGAAAGCGGGCCGCATTGGCCAGCGATCGGCCATCGATGTCCCGCAGATCATCGGGCAATGCCACGGCCAGCATGGCGCGCTGCGGAAAGGGCCCTGGGAAGGTCAGCTGGGTGACCGAGGGGGGGACATCCCCGGTCTCTGCCCCGGCCTGTTCGCCCAAGGCGGGCAGTTGGGCTGCAAAGCGTTGCATGCCATCCTTGGTCCTGAGCACCACCCCACGGGCCTGCTCCAGGGGAATGGCTGCTGTGAAATGAACCTGAATAGGGGCGATGGGCAGGCATCCGGCCTGGGGGTTTTCCCGGGAACATCGCACAGAGGCGCGCAACGGCTCGCGCACCTTGAACATGAGGCGCTGCGCGGCACTTGTAGCCACGCCAGAAGGTGCAGCCAGTCCCGCAGGCCAGATGAGCTGAACCTCGGCATTGGCTGGCAGGGTGCGCTTGCATTGCAACGCCACCACCGTGCCGGGATATGCTTTGTCCTGCTGATAAGCCTGGTACAGGGCGGGATTCGTGCCGCTGTTGCCCTGAGCCTCGAAGGCCAGCATGTGGCGCAGCGCCTCTTCAGCCAGGGGGGCCACGGGGATTTCCTCGGCGATGCCGCCTGCCACGCAGCGCACCTGCTGAGCCAGCTTGTCCGGCGCCACAGGCGCGTTGAGCTGCAGCACAAACAGCTGATCCTCATTGATCCAGCCATGGTCATCCTCTGCAACGCGGCTCACTGCCCGGGGCGTCACATTCAGCACGGCCGGGCCACCGGTATTGAAGATGAATGTTTGTTGGCCAGCCACCGTCCGGCCAGCCGGGTCGTGCAGGCCATGGCGCAGCGTGAAGCGACAATGCTGCCCCCCCGGCAGGTTGCCCTTAAATTGATAGACCCAGGTGCGCTGGTCTACCCAGCGACCCCGGCCTGGGACTGCACAATCCACCGAAAAAGGCTCAAGCGACTGGTCTGGTGTGGAAAATGGCACCATGGGGACCGTAAAGCGCGCCACGGCCTGATGCACCTGCCGGCTCTCCCCCTGGGGACTGAACAGGGCGACGGCCGCCTCATCGGATCGTGAGAATGCCTGCTCAGCTGCCATGCCAAGCAGCAGCAACATGGCCAGAAAAACACCCTTATATACCCGTTCCCGCCTTGTCATAGGCCAACCCCTGCCCAACATGCCATGCATATAGCACACTACCAGGCATATCGCCACCATAACCCGTGAGGCAATGAGCAAGAGTAGCGCCGCCTGGTGACCCGATGGGCCTGGCCCTGGCAAGCGGACCGTATCCCTGTGCTGCTTCGTGGCCATGCCGTGGGCTGGCAAACCAGGTCTCGCATCGCGGCATGGCCAAAGGCCGCCGGATCAAGTGCTGCAATGGGCCATGAGGCATCAGGCCCGGATTCTGTTGCGCCCGGCGCGCTTTGCAGCATAGAGCGCCTGGTCCGCCTCTTCCAGCCACCGCTTGAGCTGTGCCTGGCCCTGGGGCACAGTGCCACCGGCTACCCCGATGGAAACGCTGAGTGGCCAGGTAACAGCCGGCACGGCAAGCGCGCTGATGGCCTTGCGCAACTGTTCGGCTCTTTCCATGGCCTGGGCGCGGTCAACGCCCAGCATGAGCGCCAGGAACTCCTCGCCACCCCAGCGTATCACCAGGTCCCCGGAGCGAAAAAAAGCGCGCATGGTCTTGGCGATCGCCTGGATCACCTGATCGCCCACGGCATGGCCGCAGGTATCATTGACGCGCTTGAAATGATCCATGTCCACCATCAACACGGCCACGGGTCGCTGCTGTGCTTGGGCAAGGCGCAACACCTCCGGCAAGCGCACCTCATAGGCGCGCCGGTTCAGCAAGCCGCTCAAGGGATCAAGGTAGACCTGGTCACGCAACTCCAGCTTCACCGCCAGGTCCCACAGGCGATTGGTCAGCCAGGGGCGGACGGCCCGCATCATCCCCTCGTTGGCCATCAGGTTGTCTTCCAGGCCATAGAGCGCCACCTGCCGGCCATCCTCGGCGCGCAGCACCTCACGATGGCCGGCAGCCTTGCCCAGCAACAGGGAACCACCCCGGAAGACGATCTCCAGACCCAGCAGCCCAGGGAAAAACCCCATCAGGTGAATGAAGGCCTGCTCGAGGCTGCGGTGCGTATCGACGTTTTCATCAGCGGCTCTCGACAGATCATCGATCACGGCAACCCAGCCCTCGAGGCGGCGGCGGGCAAGATGCAACCCTTCCTCATAGCCTCTTGCCACGCCCAGCGCACAGATGAAAACGACCACGCCGCCCAGCAAAAGCCAGACCTGATAGATATGGCCAGGAGCAGAGCGCAGGGACATCAGGCCGCCTATCCAGGCCATGTCCAAGGCGCCCACCGCCATGAAGGGCCACAGCTGGACGTCGATCTTCCTGGCCTCGCAATAAATGCCGATGCCAAAGAGCAGATCGCCCGCCAGCCACATGGCCTGGATGGGACGTAGATCCTGCATGGCCATGTCAAGGCCCAGGGCCATCACGCTTTTCAGCACCGCTGCCAGCCAGCCGATGACCACAGCAAGGATGACAAAAAACCGCCCCATGGGCACGCGCCCTGCCAGCGCCGTCTCCATGGCCGGAGACAGCGTCCACAGTGCTGCGAGATATAAGATTCCATAGGTCACAGCCTGCAGGTTGGCCTGCCTCTCCTGCCAGACCTGCGGATTGGCTTGCCCCTCCCGCCAGACAAAAAAGAAAAGCATGACCGTGAACAGGGTCAACAGGCCGCAGAAGGCCGCCGAGATGCGCGGGCGCTGGTGCAACGGCAGGCGCCACAGACAGGCAATCAGGAGCACGTGGTACAGCAGGAATAGATAGAACCCCATGTGCCGGACGGCGCCCAAGGCAGGCAGGGCAGCCAGGGACTCCACGGTCAAAGCGATACTGAGCGCACTGCTGGTCCAGAAAGCCAGGCGCCAGCCCTTTCCGGCACGCCAGCACAGGTAGACGGCAACCAGCGATAGAGCCCAATCGGCCAAGAGGGGGGCGACCCGGCCACGGAACACCAGCAGCATGGCTGCCGCCTGCACGACCGTCAGCACCAGCATCGTGACATGCAGCCCGCTACCGGCCCAGAAGCGCGACCGGGACAGAGGCTGCGCGGTTTTCATGGTATTCATGGCGCCTCTCAACAGGGACGCATCGTGCTTGACCACGACAGCGGTCATCGATTGTAGCACAATCTATTTATATACGATACGCCAGACGCCAGCGCGGACCATGCCAGCTGCCCCGGGCAAGCGCCATGCCATCTATGGTCTCGGGGTCCGCGCCGGCAGCTAGCGCCTCGAGTCATGACAGGGAGCGGCCATGCCCTCACCCCAGGTCTGCTGCAACAGGGAGCTCAGCGCCGCGCCATCCCAGGTGGCAGCTGGCGGGACATCCGGCATTGATTCATCGGGCCAGCCCAGAACCTCCTGGGCCAGCCATTCCAGATGTTCCATGGGATGCGCCTCGCCCAGCTGAGGCAGCGCGGCGCTGCCTCAGCCCAGTATCAATTGGGTATCCTGGAGAGGATGCAGGCGACAGCCCATGCCCAGGGAACCTGGGTTGACTCTCTGGCCAGGCTTCGCGCATGATGAAGACGCAAAAAAGCATAAGGAGTTCCTGCATGCGATATGGTCCGCGGCCCCCTTTTGCCACCTTTGCAAGGCACCATCCTGATTTTCATGGGACATCACCGCACTGCTGGCGGTGCGCAGCATCGTGGAGGTCTTGGGTACCCTGCTGGCCCATGGCAAAATGGGCAGCCATCGTCACATGATCCAACCTGTTCCAGCCCATTCAAACACCCCGCAGCCCCCATGATCACGGCGGCGAGCAGCATACTGGTGCTGGGTTTTGGCATGGGCATGCTCCATGCCCTGGACCCGGATCACCTGCTTACCGTGGCCAACCTCACAGGCCCACGGCACAGCTGGCAAGCCGCCACGAGCTTTTGCAGCCATTGGGCCGTTGGCCATGGTGGCGCCTTGCTGGTTTTTGGCGCAGCGGTCCTGCTGCTGGGCACCGCACTGCCCATCACCCTGAGCCGCATGGCCGATCACCTGGTGGGCCTGGTGCTGCTGATGATGGGTGGCTGCATTCTCTGGAGCCTGCTGCGTGCCCAGCGGCCCAGGAAGCCGGTCATGTCCGCCCATGGCCAACCAGCGGGCAAACGGGGGGCGCTGGCCATGGGGTTGTTGCATGGCACCGCGGGCTCTGGCCCGCTGCTGGCCATCACCCCCCTGCCGGCCCTGCATGATCCCTTGCTGGGCATGGTGTACCTTGGGGTCTTTGCCTGCGGTGTCCTCACAGCCATGCTGGGCGTTGGCGCTGTCCTGGGCCTGGGCCTGCGCCAGCTGCAGCAGCGCACGCCATGGCTCATCACCAGCGTGCGTGCCATGTTGGCCTGTGGGGCATCGGCCGTGGGACTCCATCTCCTGCTCCTGACCTGATGACTCCCCCCTTGCGGTATGACCCAGTGACGGCCAACCCATCCCAGGATGGGCGGCTTGCGCTGGATTTTGCCTGCCGCCATGGCGAGACGATCCTGGCCAGCCACCGGCACAAGGGGCCGCTAAGGATCTTGCGGCCCTTCCACCCCGAGGGAAAAGCCCTGTGCCATGTGGCCATTCTGCACCCCCCGGGTGGCCTGGTGGGCGGCGACAGCCTGCATCTCGAGGCCACGGTGGCAGAGGGCTGTGGCGTGCTGCTGACCACGCCGGCTGCAGGCAAGGTCTACCGCAGCGCAGGAGGCCGGGTCCGGCAACGCACGGAGTTGACCGTGGCCACTGGAAGCAGTCTCGAGTGGTTACCGCACGAGCAGATCCTCTATGACGGCGCGCAACTGGAGCAGCACACCCACATCCACCTGGGAACCGGCAGCATGTTCATGGGCTGGGAACTGACCATCCTTGGGCGACCGGGCAGCGGCGAGGATTTCAGCTGTGGCCTCTGGCACAATACTTTGCAGGTGGATCTGGCACAGCAGGTTCTCTTCCTGGACATCATGCGCCTCGAAGGCGGCTCGCCCCTGTTCGAAGCACCTTGGGGCCTGGGTGCTTCCAGGGTTCTTGGCACCTGGCTTGCCTGGGACCCAGCCCATAGCCTGCTCAATGCGCTGCGCGCAGGGCTCGACCCGCCACAGCCCGACCACTGCTGGGCAGCAACCCACATCCACCAGCTGGTGGTGATACGCTATCTGGGAGCAAGCCTGCGCGGTGCCAGGGCGCTGTTTGTGAAGGCCTGGCGACTGGCCAGGCCGCTGGTGCTGGGACGCCCCCCTTGTACGCCCCGACTGTGGGCCACCTGAATACGTTGCAACCATGGATCTTTTGGCGCGCGAAAAGGATAAGTTATTGTTGTTTACTGCGGCCCTGGTGGCCGAGCGCCGTCTGCAGCGCGGCGTGCGTCTCAATTATCCAGAAGCCGTGGCGTACATCGCCGCAGCCCTCCTGGAAGGGGCCCGGGATGGGCGCACCGTAGCCGAGCTCATGGCGCTGGGACGCACCGTGCTGCAACGCGACCAGGTGCAGGAGGGGGTGGCGGAGATGATCCATGTGGTGCAGGTGGAGGCAACGTTCCCTGACGGCACCAAGCTGGTCTCGGTCCACGACCCCATCCCCTGACCTGCCCTACCCTGCCGCCCATCAGGAGCCCATACCATGGAACGCACCCAACTCATCAAGGACATGCTCGCAGCCAAGCACAAGGCCGCCATCAGTTACCAGGACCTGGCCGCGGCCGTGGGACGCCATCGGGTCTGGGTGGCTTCGGCCTTGCTGGGGCATGCCCAGCTCACAGAGGTCGAGGCCAGCGCTCTCCTGCGGCGCCTGGGTTTTGCCGCCGATACCGAGCAGATCGGCTGCCTCAGCCAACCCCCACAGCGCGGTGCTGTGGCTACCATTCCGGCAGAACCCGTGCTCTACCGTCTTTTTGAGATCATCCATGTGCATGGTCCAGCGATCCAGGCGGTCATCCAGGAAGAGTTCGGGGACGGCATCATGAGCGCCATCGACCTGGAGATCGACATCAAGCGACTGGATCATCCCGCAGGAGATCGGGTGCAGATCACCTACAACGGCAAGTTTCTGCCCTATCGCTCATGGTGAGCCGATCCTTGGCACAGACGCTCACCTGTTTCCCTTGCTGCCCTGCCGTTCCCGAACCACCCCAGGATCATTCATGACATCCACGGTCCTGCTGCTGTATCTGGCAGCCGGCATGGCCGGCGGCCTGTTGGCCGGGCTGTTCGGCCTGGGCGGCGGCGTGGTGGTGGTGCCGGCCCTGCTGTACATCTTCCCTCATGATGCAGTCCTGCAGCACACCGACCACATGCATCTTGCCCTGGCCACCTCCATGGCCACCATCCTGATGTCCAGTATCGCCGCCTCCCTGGCCCACCACCGCCAGCACGCCGTGCTCTGGCCCATGGTGATCAGGATGCTGCCTGGGTGTCTGATCGGCACGTCCCTGGCCAGCATCCTGGTAGCCCGGATACCCGGGGTCTATCTCAAGGGCATCTTCATGGTCTTCGAGCTCTATGTGGCCACCATGCTGCTGCTGGGCAGGTCGCCAACGCCGCGCCGCGCCGACCGTCAGGACCCACCCCGCTATGCCGGTTTGGCGGGCACAGTGATCGGGTTCTTTTCCACGTTGCTCGGGGCCGGCGGAGGCAGCCTCACGGTACCCTACCTGTATCATGCGGGCTTTCCCATGCATCATGTGGTAGCCACATCCAGCGCATTCACCGCCTTGATGGCGCTGATAGCCACCACCTGGTTTGCGGTACAGCCCGGGCCAGACAACACACCAGGCGCCATCGGCTTGATCTATGGCCCCGCCCTGGTCGCAGTGGGCCTGGCCAGCATGGCCTGCGCGCCGCTGGGTGCTCATCTGTCCCACCGCATGCCTGCCCACATCATACGCCGCGCCTTGGCGGTGGTGTTCTACGTCGTGGCCTGCGACATCGGCTATGGCCTGTTCATGCAATGAACTGGAACCCGCTCAGCGCGCCGCCAGCCAGAAAAAGCATTGGCAATGGACACTGGCATGTTATAAGCTGCCAGAGGGCAAGACCCCGCCAGCCATGGGATATCGCATGGACAATCATCAGTCAGACCCTGTGGTGCCGGGCATGATGGCCCCCGCGCCTGGTGTCATCGAGCTCAACACCGGGCGCCACCACTGCACGGTGGTGGTGACCAACAGTGGTGACCGGCCCATCCAGGTGGGCTCGCACTATCATTTCTTCGAGGTGAACCAGGCCTTGCTGTTCGACCGGCAGGCAAGCCGCGGCATGCGTCTCGACATCCCGGCCGGGACTGCCATCCGCTTCGAGCCGGGGCAGGAACGCGAGGTGACGCTGGTAGCACTGGGCGGCAGGCGCCATGTCTACGGTCACAGGGGTGAGGTGATGGGGCCTTTGGACCCACAGCCATGAGAACCATCGACCGTCAGGCCTATGCCGAGCTCTACGGTCCCACCACAGGGGATCGGGTGCGCCTTGCCGACACCGACTTGTGGCTCGAGGTGGAAGCCGACCGCACCGTACCCGGCGAGGAGGTTACCTTCGGTGGCGGCAAGGTGATCCGCGATGGCATGGGCCAGGGCCAGGCGTGTGGCGCCCATGTCATGGACACGGTGATTACCAACGCCGTGCTGCTGGACCACTGGGGCATCATCAAGGCCGACATCGGCATCAAGCAAGGACGCATCGCGGCCATCGGCAAGGCTGGCAACCCGGACATCCAGGATGGCATCACCATGCTGATCGGCCCGGGCACCGACATCATCTCCGCAGAAGGGCTCATCGCCACCCCCGGCGGCATCGATGCCCATATCCACTTCATCTGCCCCCAGCAGATCGAAGAGGCGCTGGGCAGCGGCATGACCACCATGATCGGCGGTGGCACGGGGCCTTCCACCGGCAGCAACGCCACCACCTGCACGCCGGGGCCCTGGCATCTCGGGCAGATGCTGCGTGCCGCCGCGGCCTTTCCCGTCAACATCGGTTTTCTGGGCAAGGGCAACGCCAGCCTGCCGGCTGGGCTTCACGAGCAGCTCCGTGGCGGAGCCATGGGTCTCAAGCTCCATGAGGATTGGGGGACGACCCCTGCCGCCATCGACTGCTGCCTTGCCGTGGCGCAAGAACACGACATCATGGTGGCCATCCACACCGATACCCTCAACGAGTCGGGCTTCGTGGAAGACACCATCGCCGCCTTTGCCGGGCGCACCATCCACACCTACCACAGCGAGGGAGCCGGCGGCGGCCATGCCCCGGACATCATCAGGGTCTGCGGCGAGGCCCACGTGCTGCCCTCGTCCACCAACCCCACGCGTCCTTTCACCATCAACACCCTCGACGAACATCTCGACATGCTCATGGTGTGTCATCACCTGAACCCAGGGCTACCCGAGGACATCGCCTTTGCTGAAAGCCGCATCCGCGGCGAGACCATCGCCGCAGAAGACATCCTGCATGACCTAGGGGCCATCTCCATGATGTCGTCCGACTCCCAGGCCATGGGCCGGGTAGGCGAGGTGATCATCCGCACCTGGCAGACAGCCCACAAGATGAAGCAACAGCGCGGCAGCCTGCCGGATGACGACGGCTCAGGCAGCGACAACCAGCGCATCAAGCGCTATCTCGCCAAGTACACCATCAATCCGGCCATCGCCTGCGGCATCGCCCACGAGGTGGGCTCCCTGGCAGTAGGTCGCCTGGCCGACGTGGTGCTGTGGCGGCCTGCCTTCTTTGGTGTCAGGCCTGCCATGGTGATCAAGGGTGGCATGATCGCTGCAGCACCCATGGGGGATGCCAACGCGTCGATCCCCACCACCCAGCCCATCTTGAGCCGGCCCATGTTTGCCGCCTGCGGGGATGCCATGGCCAGCTGTGCGGCGTTGTTTCTCTCCCAGGCCGCCGTGGCCGACGGCCTGGCACGGCAACTGGGTCTCACCAAGCCCGTGGTGGCGGTGCGCGGTACCCGTACCATCACCAAGCGCGACATGATCCACAACGACGCACTCCCTGTGATCGAGGTGGATCCGCAGACCTATACCGTCTTTGCCGATGGCGCGCTGTTGCGCTGCGAGCCAGCAGAACGTCTGCCTCTCACCCAACGATATTTCCTGTTTTGAGGTGACCACATGACCATGCCGCCTTGTATCATGCGTTACCCTGGCCGACCATGATTGTCATTCATCAGGTCTTCCGCGGCGATGGAGGTCGGGCCGCCGCGTCTGTGACCCTGAACTACGCCATGCGCTGCAAGAGTCGCCAACCCCTGCTGCTGGACAATGGCGAGCGGGCGCTCCTTGTCTTACCCCGAGGCACGATGCTGCGTTCCGGTGATCTGCTTCTTGATGATACAGGAAGGCTCATCACCGTGCATGCGGCACGGGAATACCTGACCGTGGCCTCTACCGACGATACTCACCTGCTGGCACGCGCCTGTTATCACCTTGGCAACCGCCATGTGCCGCTTGCCATTGCAGAAAATCAGATCAGCTTTCTCCAGGATCATATCCTCGATACCCTGCTCACCGGGCTGGGGCTTAGTCTGCGCCATGATCATCTTCCCTTCGAACCCGAGGCGGGTGCATTCATGTCCCATGATCGTCACGCGTGATGGTATCCCGGTCACACGCCACGGTGCCTCCCAGTCTCTTGGCCGAACTGCCCGGCAGGGCATTGCTGGGTTTGCTGCGCCTATCCAGCGCCGCTCTGCCGGTGGGGGCCTACGCCTATTCCCAGGGCCTGGAATGGGCCGTTGCCCAGCGCTGGATCAGCAACGCCCGGGAGCTGGCAGACTGGCTCGATGGTCTGCTGCAAGGTCCATTGGCCTGCTGGGATGTCCCCTTGCTGGCCCGCCTGCACCATGCCCTGCAGGATGCCGATGCCGAGGCGCTGCAGCATTGGAATGCCTGGCTGCTTGCGGGCCGTGGCACAGCCGAACTGCGCACCGAGGACCTCCAGATGGGCGCTGCCCTGCTGCAGTTGTTGCCCGCTGATACCCTTCCTGTGACCATGCCCCAGGCCATCTCCTGGACCACCGCCTTTGCCGTGGCGGCCCATGGCTACCATATCCAGTTGCCCCAGACCGTGCTGGGTTACCTATGGGCGTGGACGGAGCAGCAGGTGCTGGCAGCCACCAAGTTGATGCCACTGGGACAGCGTGCCGCCCAGCAGCTGCTGGTGCAGCTCCAGGATGCCATCCTGGCGGCTGCTGACCATGGCCTTGCCTTGCCGGACGAGCGGCTGGGCGCGGCAAGCCCTGGCTGGATGCTGGCCTGCATGCTGCACGAGACCCAATATTCCCGCCTGTTCCGCTCCTAGGAAAGGAATGCATGATGAATCCCTTGCCACCAAAAGAACCCCTGCAGGTGGGCATCGGCGGCCCCGTGGGCTCGGGCAAGACCGCCCTGGTGGCCGCCTTGTGTCAACGGCTGAGGGAACGCCTTGCCATCGCCGTGGTCACCAATGACATCTACACAAAAGAAGACGCCGAGTTCCTGGTGCGCCACCAGGCACTGGATGCGGCACGCATCAGGGGCGTGGAGACCGGGGGTTGCCCCCACACCGCCATCCGCGAGGATGCCTCCATGAACCTCATGGCCCTGGCCGAACTCAAGGCGGCCTTCCCGGACCTGGATCTCATCTTCCTGGAAAGCGGCGGCGACAACCTGGCGGCCACCTTCAGCCCGGAACTGGTTGATGTCACCATCTATGTGATCGACGTGGCCGCTGGCGACAAGATCCCCCGCAAGGGGGGTCCGGGCATCACCCGCTCCGATCTCCTGGTGATCAACAAGACCGATCTCGCCCCTTATATTGGGGCTTCGTTGGAGGTGATGCAGCGTGATGCGCAGCGCATGCGTGGCGCAGCCCCCTTCGTGTTCAGCTGCCTCAAGACCGGTGATGGGCTCGATGCCATCGCGGGATTTGTGGAAGCCCGTCTGCTGGAGCTCTGCTGTGTCAAGCTCCCATAGGCAACCTGCTTCCCTGGCATGGGCGCTGCTTGCCATGGCGGCACTGTGGCATGGACACCAAGCGGCCCAGGCACAGGAATGGACGCTGTGCACCGACTGGTACGCCCAGGCAGAGCACGGCGGTTTCTACCAGGCCGCAGCCCTGGGCCTTTACCAGCAGGCAGGTATCACAGTCCACATCCGCATGGGCGGAGCCCAGATCAACACCATGCAGCTCCTGCTGGCCAAGCGCTGTGATGCCATTGTCACCCATCCGCTGCGTACCCTGGCAGCCCGCGCCCAGGGTTTGCCGGTGGTGACTGTCATGGCCACCTTCCAACGAGACCCCACAGCGCTGCTGGCCCATGCCGATGTATCCTCGCTGGAAGCATTGCGGGACCACCCCATTGCCATCGCCCAGGAGTCCCATCTCACCTTCTGGCCCTGGCTCAAGAGGCGCTATGGCTTGAGCGACGACCAGATCCGTCCCTACAGTTTTTCCATCACACCCTTCCTGAAAGACACGAGCCTTGCCCAGGAAGGGTATGTCACCTCGGAGCCCTTCGCCATGATCAAGGCTGGCGTGCCGCCCAAGGTCTTCTTGCTGGCTGACCATGGCTATCCTCCCTATGCCGGCACGGTCGTGGTCACAGAGGCCACCAGGCGCCGCCGGCCTGATGCCCTGCGCGCCTTGGTGCGCAGCATGGCCCAGGGCTGGCAGCGTTACCTGCAGGATCCGGCACCGGGCAACGCGATGATCCGCCGCCACAACCCCGCCATGAGCCCGGAACAGCTTGCCTTTGGCTTAAAGGAGATCAAGACCCGGGGGCTGGTGAGCGGGGGAGAGGCCCGCACCCTGGGTATCGGCGCCATGACCGAGGCACGCTGGCAAGCCATCATCGCCTTCTATGGTAGCGCCAACGCGCCGCTGCCAGCCGAGGCCGGCCGCGCCGCTTACACCCTGGATTTCCTGCCCAAACCACCGATCCTGCCCCAGGCACCATGAACCACCCGCACGGCAATGCCTGACCTGGCCCATTCCTTGCTGTGATCCTTGATGATTGGGAGGAGTTATGATGCGCAGAACCTTTCGTGCCGCCCTCGGCCTGGGCGGCGCTCATGCCACAGGGATTGCCCGGGCAGAGGTGGATACCACCATCCGCCAGAGCCTGGCCGACAGGCCATTGAGCCGCGCCGATGGCAGCTTCTATCTGCCCTCCACCCCAGAGACCGTCTCCTGGGGCCACCTGCCCAACGCCGCGAGCACCCCTGTGCTCACCGTTCCATCCGGGGCCATGGTCACCATCGATACCTTGTCGCATGAGGGTCTTCTGGAAGACCAGGGCAAGGACCCGCTAGCCTACTTCGGCAGCCATGGCATCGCCAGGGCACAGGTCCTGGAGGAGGCCATCACCATCGCCAGGCTGCCCCACGACTTTGGGCGCGATGGCCCCCATGTGGTCACAGGCCCCATCGCCATCGATGGTGCCCGCCCAGGAGACTGGCTGCGCATCGAGACGGTATCGCTGGCCAGCCGTGTGCCCTACGGCGTGATCTCCAACCGCCACGGCAAGGGCGCGCTGCCCGGGGAATATCCCAACCATCCCGCGGCCCCCCAGCCCACTCCGGCGCATCCCAGGACCTATGGCAATGTCTCGGTACTGGCGCGCGCCGTGGCGGGCCAGGGTGAGATCACCACGGCCCGTGGACCAATCCGCTTCCCCCTGGCCCCCTTTGTGGGCCTGCTGGGCATCGCCCCCAACACCAGCGACGCGGTCAACTCCATCCCCCCAGGACCTCACGGCGGTAACCTGGATGTGCGCCTGCTGGGGCCGGGCAGCGCGCTCTACCTGCCCGTCCAGGTACCAGGCGCCCTGTTCTACGCTGGCGACCCCCACTTCGCCCAGGGCAACGGCGAGGTAGCGCTCACCGCCCTCGAGGCCTCCTTGCGCGCCACGTTTCGCCTGACGGTGGAGCGTGATTCGGCCACCATCCGGGCGCTCTCGGGCTCCCACCTGCCTTTTGCCGAGACGGAGCAGGACTGGATCGCCATCGGTCTCGACCCGGATCTGAACCTCGCCATGCAACAGGCGGTGCGCGCCGCCATCGACTTTCTGGTCAAGCGCACCGGGGCCGCTGCCCATGAGGTCTATGCCTACCTCTCGGCAGCGGCCTCCTTCGAGGTCTCCCAGGTGGTGGACCGTACCAAGGGCATCCATGGCGTGATCCGCAAGGCGGACTTCGCCGCCCTGCTGGAACAGGAGGCATGAGGCGCACGGCCGACCATCTCCGAGCCTGCTGCTCCTGCCCGCCCCGGGCCAGGCACAGTGACAGGCCAGCGTCTGCCATCCCTGGCCCAGGGGGCTTGCACCAGAGCGTTCATAGAAACCCTGGGCAAATGAAAGACGTGACGGCACTGTACGAGGCGGGCAGGGTGCTTGCGATGAAACACAAACAAAGGCCACACGTCACGGTAACGGCCTGAACTGACCCATTGCCACGGTCAGCCAGTAGGCCGCCTGATACTGCGGCCACGCTGCGAACTCTGGATCGGCTGTGCGAATGCAACCCAGTCGTGCAGGTACACCAGCGTGTCTCCTCGAGTGGGCGTGTCGTCATCCAGATCGGCGGTTCCAGCCACAGGCTCACCTCGCCTCGATCACAGGCCTGCTCTCTCGCATTGCTCCCCATCGAGCATCAACCCGGCCAAGTCCAGTCGCTCAGGCATGTGCCGTTCCTGGCCGTTTTCTCTAGAGAATACCTCATCGCTGCGCTGGATGATGGGCATGCAGCCGGCGGCCTGCAGCTCGGCGCGCTGCTTCGTCCAATCCTGGTCGTCGGCCCCCAACCGCTTGCGCCAGACCACTGGGTGCAGCGCGGCGACCACGAAATGATGCATGACACCCTATTGACATCCAGAAAAAATCGGGCACACTGGGAGCTATAGATAGAAATTGGAATAAAAATTTATTTTTAAGATGCGTCATTGATATAAGGCTCATATAAAAGGAAGTACTATGCCCCACATCCTCATCCTCAATGGCAGCCCCTCTGCCGAGTCCCGCACCGGACGCCTACTGGACCATTTCGCCGAACAACTGTCCTTGGATGGCTGGAGCGTCAATCAGATCGCCCTGCGCACCTTGCCGGCCCAGGCGCTGTTGTCGGCCGATCTTGACGCG
>WOZS01000017.1 GCA_011620135.1 Gammaproteobacteria bacterium | reverse complement strand
CTGCCGCCAGTGGGCGGCTGCCCCATCTCTGTGCTCAGGGATTCATCCGGCGCAGGCGTGGCCTCAATGGGAAGCTCCACCCGAGACCCACCCGTTTCTGGGGATTGCGAACTTTCCCGATCTGCCGGGCGATGTGCCTGGCGGCTCCAGAAAAGGGGCAGCAACAGCAACCCCAGCACCACCACCACCAGCAAGCCAAGCAATTGTTTTTTCATGTGTTCATCTCTCAGGATCGCCATGCGTCACACCCCACGTCGCCTGCTGCTCCCCGAACCCTGCCCAGTTCATCGCCTACCCCAGCGCCGCCACACCTTGTTGCCGCAGAAATTGCCGCACCGGCCCTGCCAGGGCGAACGATCCTGCAGCCACCACCTCATCGCCATCCCCCAGGGCGACATCCAGGGCCGCCAAGGCTGACTCGAGGCGATCGAAGACCTGTACCGGCCTCGTGCTCACGGCTGCGACGGCAGCCTGCAGGCGTTGCAGGGATGCAGCGCGCCTGCCCTCCAGGGGAGCCAGCCACCAGTGACTCACATGACCGGCCAGCAGCGCCACCATGGCCTCGATGGGCTTGTCGTCATAGGCGGCAAAGAGCATGTGCCGCCTGCCTGGGACAGGCATACGCTGCGCCAACTCGGCAGCCAGCACCTGCATGGCCTCAAGATTGTGCGCCACATCCACCAGCCAGGGCGTGCCTTTATGTTCCCAGCGTTCCAGGCGCGCGGGCTGAAACGCTGCTGCCACACCCTGGCGCAACGCAACCTCGGCCACTGGCAGTTCCTGGCGCAACAACCACACCGCACTCAACGCGCATGCTGCGTTATCCAGTTGCACGCCTCCTGGGATCCGCGGCCATGGCAGACCCTCCAGACACTGCCCATGGGGCAACCGGCATGCCCAGGAGGACCCTCCGCGGCCCGTATGACCAAAGTCCCTGCCCAGGCGATACAGCACGCCACCGCGAGCTGCCACGGCCGCCGCAAAGCCAGGTGGTGGATCGGGGTCACCACACAACAAGGGTATGCCCACCCTGGCGATACCGGCCTTCTCGATACCCACGGCATCGCGACTCTCACCCAGCCATGGGGCATGATCCGTGCCGATGCTGGTCACCACGGCCACCGCGGCATCCACCACATTCACCGCATCCAGCCGCCCACCCAACCCCACCTCCAGCAAGGCCACATCCACCGCCTGGCGCGCCACGAGCCACAGGGCGGCCAGGGTGGTGAACTCAAAATAGGTGAGCGGCGTCTCCCCGGCCGAACGCGCCACATGCTCGAAGGACGCACAGAGCGCCTGATCCCCGACCTGCTGCCCATCGAGGACGATGCGCTCGTTGAAGCGCTCCAGATGGGGCGAGTAGTAGGCCCCGGTACGGTAGCCGGCGCTGCGATAGATGGCTTCCAGGTAGGCCACCGTGGACCCCTTGCCATTGGTGCCACCCACCACCACAACTGGCATGGCCAGGCCACCGGGCAGCAGGCGGCGATAGACCGCTGCCACCCGCTCCAGCCCCAGGACCATCTGGCTGTGCTGCTCCAGGTACTGGAGCCACGCCTGCAGATCATCACCGCCGGAAAATGCCGCGGCCTGGCCGGCGCTCATGGTGCGGCACTGTTCCCCTGGATGAGGGGGCCCGTGCATACCGGCAGGTTATCCGGCAGGCGATTGTCCCGCAGCACCACCAGCAGTTTATGGATACGCTCCCGCAGTTCCCGGCGCGGCACGATCATATCGATCGCCCCGTGCTCCAGCAGGAACTCGGCACGCTGGAAACCAGCCGGCAAGGTCTGGCCCACCGTCTGCTGAATGACCCGGGGACCGGCAAAGCCGATCAGGGATTGGGGTTCTGCGATGATGACATCCCCCAGCATGGCCAGGCTCGCCGCAACACCTCCTGTGGTGGGGTGCCCCAGCACGACGATATAGGGCAGGCGCTTCTCGGCGAGGCGCGCCAGCGCCCCTGCGGTCTTGCTCATCTGCAGCAGCGAGAACAAGCCCTCTTGCATGCGCGCCCCACCGCTGGCCACGAAACACACAAATGGCAGGCGCTGGTGCAGGCAATGCTCCACGGCACGCACGAAGCGCTCCCCCACCACAGAGCCCATGGAGCCGCCCATGAAGCGAAACTCGAAGGCCGCAGCCACCAGGGGCATGCCGTGCAGGCTGCCCTGCATGGCCACCAGGGCATCCTTTTCACCGGTTTCCTGCTGCGCCTTTTGCAGCCGGTCCCGGTAGCGCTTTTCATCACGGAACCGCAAGGGATCCATGGGGGCCACCTCGGCGGCCAGCTCCTCGGTGGAATCCTCATCGAAAAAGCCCTGCAGCCGCGCCCGGGCGCCCAGCGTCAGGTGAGAGTCACACTTGGGGCACACCTGCATGAGCCGCTCCAGCTCCGGCTTGTACAGCACGCTCTGGCAATTCGGACATTTGGTCCATAGCCCCTCGGGAACGGATTGGCGGCGCTTGCCTTCGGTGCGGATGCGCGAAGGCATCAGACGATTGAACCAGCTCACGGCGATATTCTCCTTGCAACCTCAGCCAACCAGGCCTGTCAGGATCAGGCATGACCCATGCCCTCTGCCATCCCCTCATGGGGATTTTAGCGGATCAGGGCGGCCCTCAGTCCAGCGGCCAGCGCAGCAAGCCGGCTTGTATCCTGCTGGGCGATGATCTCCACCACCGCACTGCCCACCACCACCCCATCGGCGCATGGTGCCAGCTCAGCTGCCTGCTGGGGCGTGCGCACGCCAAAGCCCACGGCAATGGGCAGGTCGGTGGAGGCACGCAAGTGCGCCACGGCCTGCACCACGTCGGCCGTATCCAGCCGATCGGCACCGGTGGTGCCCTTGAGGGAAATATAATAAATGAAGCCGCTTGCCCCATGCAGAATCATGCCCAGGCGCGAGGGCGGCGTGGTAGGCGCCACCAGGAAGATCTGGGCGAGGCCATGATTGGCGAGCGCATCATGCAGCTCGCCGGATTCCTCGGGCGGCAGGTCCACCACCAGCGCGCCATCGACACCAGCTGCTGCGGCGGCCTGGGCAAACCACAACGGGCCTTTTTGTTCGATGGGGTTCAGATAGCCCATGAGCACGATGGGTGTATGGTCGTCGCGCTCCCGAAAGCGCCGCACCACGGCGAACACGCCTTGCAGCGTCATGCCCGCAGCCAGGGCCCGATAATGGGCCTGCTCAATGCTGGGACCATCCGCACTGGGGTCGGAAAAGGGCATGCCCAACTCCAGGATGTCCGCCCCACCAGCCACCAGGACATGCATGGCTGCCAGGGTATCTTCAGGCGAGGGGTCCCCAGCCATGAGATAGGTGATGAGCGCGCTGCGATGCTCGGCGCGGCAGGAGGCAAACGAGGCGGCAAGGCGCGTCATCGCGCAAGCCGCTCCGATACCACGGCGAGGTCCTTGTCGCCCCGGCCCGAGAGGCAGACCAGAATAGTCTGCTGGGCCGGCTGGTGGGCCGCCAGGCGCATGGCATGGGCCAGGGCGTGGGCTGATTCCAGGGCCGGCAGGATGCCTTCGCTGGCAGCCAGATGGCCAAAAGCCTCGAGGGCCTGCTCATCGGTCACCGTCACATAGCTGGCCCGCCCAGTGTGATGCAGCCAGGCATGCTCCGGGCCCACGCCAGGATAATCCAGCCCTGCCGAGATGGAGTGGCTCTCGGTGATCTGGCCTTCCTCGTCCTGGAGCAGGTAGCTGCGGCTGCCGTGCAACACGCCGATACGCCCCTTGGCAAGGGAAGCGGCATGCCACTGGGTCTCGATGCCACGGCCCGCCGCCTCGACACCGATCAGCGCCACGTCCTGATCGTCCCGGAAGGCATGGAAGATGCCCATGGCGTTCGAGCCTCCGCCAATACAAGCCACCACATACCGAGGTAGCTCACCATGGGTGCGCAGCATCTGCTGGCGGGCCTCGCAGCCGATCACGCTTTGCAACTGGCGCACCATCAGGGGATAGGGGTGGGGCCCAGCCACCGTGCCGATCACATAATGGGTCTCGTCCACCTGGGTCACCCAGTCGCGCATGGCCTCGTTCATGGCATCTTTCAGCGTGGCCGAACCCTGGTGCACCGGCCTGACCTCGGCCCCCAGCAGGCGCATGCGCAGCACATTGGGCTGCTGGCGCTCCATGTCCCGGGCCCCCATGTAGACGGTGCATGAAAGCCCCGCCTGGGCGGCCATGGTGGCAGTGGCCACCCCATGCTGACCAGCACCGGTCTCGGCAATGACACGCCTCTTGCCCATGCGCGAGGCCAGCAGCACCTGGCCCACCGTGTTGTTGATCTTATGGGCCCCGGTGTGACAGAGATCCTCGCGCTTGAGGATGAGGCGTGCCCCGCCGGCCAGGGCACTAAGACGGCGCGCCTCATAGAGCGGCGTGGGTCGTCCCACATAGTTCTCCAGGGTCGCCCTGAACTGCTCCTGAAAGCCGGGGTCAGCCCAGGCCTCGTTCCAGGCCGCCTCCAGCTCCAGGAGGGGGGCCATGAGGGTCTCGGCCACGAATCGGCCGCCAAAGGGGCCGAAGTGGCCCAGATCGTCTGGTTCGCAGGACATGGCTTCAGCCTCCAGAGGCGGCATCGGCGCGCCTCACCTGGTCGATGAAGGCATGCAGCAGGTGATGATCCTTGACCCCCGGGCTGCTCTCCACGCCGGAGGACACATCCACCCCCCATGGCGCCATGACCGCGATGGCGTCCATGACATTGTGCGGCGTAAGCCCTCCGGCCACCATGGCAGGCCTGGGTAAGGGAGGCAGGGGCGTCCAGGCAAAGCGCCGACCCTGGCCACCGCTCTCACCTGCAAGGTTGCCATCCAGCAGCACACCCCGGGCTGCAACATGGCTTGCGGCCATGGCCGGCAGCTCGGCCAGGCTCAGGGAACCCATGGGCAGTGCCTTGATGTAGGGCCTGGCGAAGCAGCCGCAGAATGCCGGGTCTTCCTGACCATGGAACTGGAGCAGATCGACGGGCACCTTCTGCAACACATCGGCCACCAGCGCCCCTGGGGCGTCACGAAACAAAGCAACCGTGGTGACCAGGGGCTGGATCACCGCCAGGATGGCGGCCGCCTGGGCCGTGGTCAGGCAACGGGGGCTTGCGGGGTCGAACACCAGCCCGATGGCATCGGCCCCCCACGTGGCCGCCGCCATGGCGTCCTCGGGGCGTGTGATGCCGCAGATCTTGATGCGGGTGCGCACCGCCGCACCACGTCAACGCGAGGCCGCAAGACGCAGGCGCAGGGCATTGAGGCGGATGAAGCCTTCTGCATCCTTCTGGTTGTAGCTGCCCTGGTCGTCTTCGAAACTGGAGATGCTGGCATCAAACAGGCTGCGCTGGGCGCGGCGTCCGGTCACCGTGACCGCCCCTTTGAACAGACGCAAGCGCACCGTGCCGCTGACACCCTGTTGTGTGGCATCGATCAGCGCCTGCAGCGCCTGGCGTTCCGGACTGAACCAGAAACCATTATAGACCAGGCTGGCATACCTGGGCATGATGTCGTCCTTGAGATGGGCCGCCTCCCGGTCCAGGGTCAGGGATTCCATGGCACGATGCGCCTTCCACAGCACGGTACCGCCCGGTGTCTCATAGCAGCCGCGGCTTTTCATGCCCACGAAACGATTCTCCACCATGTCCACCCGACCGATGCCATGGCGGCCAGCCAGTTCATTGAGGTGCGCCAGCAGGCTCGCCGGCGACAGGGTCTCGCCATCGATGGCCACAGGGTCGCCACGCAGAAAGTCAATGGTGATCTCGGCGGGTTTGTCAGGCGTCTGGCACACATCGGCGGTGCGCTTCCACATGGCCGGATTGGGTTCGAACCAGGGGTCTTCCAGCTCCCCTCCTTCATAGGAGATGTGCAGCAGGTTGGCATCCTCGGAATAGGGCGGGTGTTCCCTGGCGCCCTCGATGGGGATGCCCTTATCCCGGGCATAACTCATGAGATCGGAGCGCCCCTTGAACGGCCAGAAGCGCCACGGCGCCACCACCTCCAGCGTTGGCGCCAGGGCAGCCAGTGCCAGCTCGAAGCGTACCTGGTCGTTGCCCTTGCCGGTGGCGCCATGCCCCACCGCTGTCGCATCATGAGCCTGGGCTGTCTCGGCCAGCGCCTTGGCGATCAGCGGACGGGCGATGGAGGTCCCCAGCAGATACTCCCCTTCATAGAGGGCATTGGCGCGCAGCATGGGCCAGACATAGTCGGCCACGAAGGTCTCGCGCAGATCCTCCACCACCACAGACCTGGCACCCAGCGCCAGCGCCTTGGCCCGGGCTGCCTCCAGATCCTCGCCCTGACCGAGGTCGGCCGTGAAGGCGATCACCTCATAGCCCAGAGTCTCCTGCAACCAGACGAGGATCACCGAGGTATCGAGCCCCCCGGAATAGGCCAATACCAAACGACGTCTCGGCGCGTGCTCGTACATGACTGGTTATTGTACCACAGCAGACGGGACAAAATGGCAAAGCTCTCGCCCTCCTTGCCTGCATTGCGCCACCACGGCCCCAAACAAAAACCCGCAGCAAGCCGCCTGCTGCCCAGGCGACCTGCTGCGGGATCATGGACACCTGGGCAAGTGCCTCAGGCAACCGCCTCCTTCTGGGACCGGGCATAGGGCTTGGAGACCGCCACCCAGTCGATGGAAGCCGAATCCGGCAGATCCTCGTACTCCAGGGCGCCGATTTTCTCGTAGAGCGGCCGCACGTTGTCGGTCAGCAGGCCGATCTTCTTGATATTGGGCATCAGCTTGGTGAACAGGATCTGGCGAAACAGCTCCATGGCCGTAGTACGCATCACCCGCTCCAGCACCTCCTCGATGTTCCAATCCGGCAGGATATGCATGATGGCCTTGGTGGGAATCAGCCGCTCGCGCATCAGATAGGCGGCCTCATAGGTGAACAGGGCACGCTCCTCGATCTCCTGCTTCGAGAGCGTCCCGGACTGATAGTATTCCTCCAGGAAATTGACGCCGAAGCCCACATGGCGCCCCTCGTCGCGCATCACATAGCCAGTCACCTGGCGCAGCA
>WOZS01000064.1 GCA_011620135.1 Gammaproteobacteria bacterium | reverse complement strand
CAACTGCTCACCAGGATCTTCGACCAGGGTGAATGGCACCAGGGCCAGGCCCGCTCTGCTACTGGCCTCGAGGAGCCGGGTCCGATCGCGCAAGCTGTGCTTACTGCGCAAAAAACCGGTCTTAGCGGCATCCAGGAGTGCCGTCTAAGGAAACCCTGGGCACATCCGGTCCCTCATGCAACAGATTGATCTTTACCAAAACATCGATCAAAGTGGCCCGGGTGCAGGTAGTGGGTCCGAACGCCGAAAATCAGTGAGACAGGCGGTGGAGATCCTCGGCCATTGCGCTGATCAATGCTGTTTGGAAAGGGCAAGCCAAGTTTCAACCACGGTATCCGGGTTGAGCGAAAGGCTCTCAATGCCTTTTTCCATGAGCCACTGGGCGAGATCGAGGTGATCCGACGGGCCTTGGCCGCAGATGCCCACATAGCGTCCAGCCTTGCGGCATGCGCTGATGGCCCGCTCTAGAAGGATTTTGACCGCCGGATTGCGTTCGTCGAATAAGTTTGCCACCAGCCCAGAGTCGCGGTCCAATCCCAATGTCAGCTGGGTGAGGTCGTTGGAGCCGATGGAAAAACCATCGAAATGTTCCAGGAAGGCTTCTGCCAGCAGGGCATTGGATGGCACCTCGCACATCATGATCAGTTTCAGGCCATGATGGCCGCGCTGCAAGCCATTTTTGGCCAGCTCCGCGCAGACAGCCTGGGCCTCATCCACGGTGCGCACGAAAGGCACCATGACCCAGACATTCTCGAAACCCATCACTTCACGAACATGGCGCAGGGCCTGGCACTCGAGCGCAAAGCAGGGCCTGAAGTCCTCGGAGACATACCGGGAAGCCCCGCGATAGCCCAGCATGGGGTTTTCTTCATGGGGTTCATGGCGGGCGCCACCAATGAGGTTGGCATATTCGTTGGATTTGAAGTCGGACAGGCGGACGATCACCGGATTGGGGTAGAAGGCGCTGGCCAATGTGGCAATTCCCTCTGCCAGCTTGGTCGTATAAAAGATAGCTGGACTGGCATAGCCGGCTGTCCGCTCCTTGATCTGCTCCTGGATAGCAGGCTCTTCCTGTTCCGGATGCAGGGCTGCCTTGGGGTGGATGCCGATCATCCGGCTGATCATGAACTCCAGGCGGCACAGGCCAACCCCTGCATTGGGCAAGCCCGCAAAATCGAAGGCGCGTTCCGGGTTACCCACATTCATCATGATCTTGACGGGAACAGGGGGCATGGCATCCAGTTGGGCCTTGCGAACGGTGACGGGGAGCAATCCCTCATAGATCAACCCGGTGTCACCCTCGGCGCAGGAGACGGTGACCTGCATATCATCATGCAGCACCTGGGTTGCCTGACCACAGCCCACAACCGCCGGGACACCCATTTCCCGGGCGATGATCGCCGCATGGCAGGTACGGCCGCCACGATTGGTGACGATGGCCGCAGCCAGCTTCATGACGGGCTCCCAGTCGGGGTCGGTCATATCGGCCACCAGGACGTCGCCCTGGCGAACCTTGTTCATTTCCTGGAGGCGGCGTACTACCCGGACCGTTCCCTGGCCGATCTTCTGGCCAATGGCTCGGCCGGTAATGAGTATCGGCCCCGTTTTTTCCAGGTGATAGCGCTCCACCACCTGGGCGTTGCTGCGGCTTTTGACGGTTTCCGGGCGCGCCTGGACGATGTAGAGCAAGCCATCGATGCCATCCTTGGCCCACTCGATATCCATGGGCCGTCCATAGTGCTGCTCGATTTGGCAGGCCTGGCGCGCCAGTTCCTGCGCATCCCCGTCACTCAGTGAAAAAGCAGTTGCTTCCTGGGGAGGGACGGGCAGGGTCTGCACGCCGCCGCCTTGATCGGCATAGACGATACGGATCGCTTTGCTGCCCAGCTTGCGGGAGAGCAGCGCATCCTTGCCCTCGGCCAGTTTGCGCTTGTCCACATAGAATTCATCTGGATTGACGGCACCCTGCACCAGGGCTTCGCCAAGGCCATAGGTGGCCGTGATCAGGACCACATGGGGAAAGCCGCTTTCTGTATCCATGGTGAAAACGACACCGCTGGAAGCCAGATCGCTGCGTACCATACGCTGGATGCCAGCGGAAAGGGCCACCTGATCGTGATGGTAGCCGTGGTGTTCCCGATAGGCGATGGCGCGGTCATTGTAGAGGGACGCAAACACCTTGCGCACCGCATCGAGCACCTCATTGAGGCCGCGCATGTTGAGATAGGTTTCCTGTTGCCCGGCAAAGGAGGCATCGGGCAGATCCTCTGCAGTGGCCGAGGAACGCACCGCAACGGGCACCTGAGCGCCACAGCGTTCCTCCAGCTGGCCATAGGCTTGGCAAATGTCCTTTTCCAGATCGGGCGGCAGGGGGGCGGACATCATCCATTGGCGGATCTCGGCGCCTGCCTGGGCCAGGGCGTCCACGTCGCGAATGTCAAGGCTCTGTAACCGTTTGCTGATGCGGTCCCCAAGACCCCCCTCTTCCAGAAAGTGGCGGTAGGCCTGCGCCGTGGTGGCAAAACCCTCGGGGACCCGGATGCCCAGCCGGTTCAACTGGCAGGTCATTTCTCCCAATGAGGCGTTCTTGCCGCCGACCTCTGGGACATCCTTCATGCTCAGCTCATTGAACCAGATCACATATGGCGTCATGGGTAAGTCCTCGATTTGCTCGGTTTTTTTGCTCGCTTCCCGCAGCTCGCTGTAGCACTTGCTCAAAGTGTAACATGTTCGCTGAGTTTTCCTGCAGGGTGATTCCTTCTGGATTGGGGGGCTTGGGGCAGATGATTATACAGCAGCGCACCGTCATACAGCAGCGCACCGTCTTTTATCTTTCCGATCGCACCGGCATCACCGCCGAGACGCTGGGGCACAGCCTGCTCACGCAGTTCGAGCAGATTGCGTTTCAGGAAATCAGTATTCCTTTCATCGACAGCCCGGCCAAGGCCAGGCGCGCTGTGGAGCGCATCAATCAGACTGCCCAGGAAGACGGCGCGACGCCCATCTGCTTTTCCACCCTGGTGGATACCGAGTTGCATGCCATCGTGCGCCAGAGCAAGGGCTTCATGGTGGACCTCTTTGGCACGTTCATCGGCCCTTTGGAAGAGGAGTTGCAGGTGGCGTCTTCCCATACCGTGGGTCGCGCCCATGGCATGGCCGATATGCAGCGCTACCGCCTGCGCATCGAGGCCATGAACTTTGCCCTGGATGCCGACGACGGCGCTTCCGACAAGGACTACCAGCGGGCCGATATCATCCTTGTTGGCGTGTCCAGATGCGGCAAGACGCCCACCTGCCTCTATCTGGCCTTGCAGTTTGGTCTGTTTGCCGGCAATTATCCCTTGCTGGAGGAAGACCTGGTCAGCGGCGACCTGCCGGACATCATTGCCCCATATCGCCAGAAACTCTATGGCCTGTTGATCGATGCCGAGCGACTGGCACAGATTCGCCAGGAGCGCCGCCCCGACAGCAGTTATGCCTCGCCGCAGCGCTGCCAGGAGGAGATACGAGCCTGCAGACAATTGTTCGAGGAACAGGCCATTCCCTGGATCAACACCACGACCCGATCCATCGAGGAGATTGCTGCCACCATCCTGGTGGAGACGGGTTTGCAAAGGCGCCTATTCTAAAGATTGTTCAATCAAGGGAGCTGTATGGAATCACGCAAACAGCGGCCCGCACGGCAGCGGATTGGCGGCAACGCGCAAGACCCAGATGGCATTCTGGTATATCATCCAATGGCTTGAGGGACCTCTTCTCCTGTCTTGGCTCGAGGCTTGCGTATGGCTGAACAATATCCTGTGCCTTCACCGACCAATCCAATCTGGATGGACCTGTTGCAAGGCAAAAAAAATGTGCCCCTCGATTTTCTGGCAGCCCGCATGGCGGTGACATTGGATCGCCGCAAGGTGGCGCAAGGTGGCCAGGAGGTGCTCAGGGAATGCGCCAGGGATCTATGGCGGCTTTTCAATGACAATGCCCGGCTAGGCGTCGTGCAAAGAGATCTGCAGAAATTGCATGAATTCCTGGATCATGGGCGATAAGGGGGGGTCGTGTATGCATACCTTGGAAGAAACAATCCAGTTGATCGAGAGCGGTACCCCGCTGATGATCAGTGGGGCGCAGCATCTCATGGATCGGTTGCCGCCGGGTCACTGGATCGGTGGTACCTCATATTACTTCATGACCGAGCAAGGCGGTCGCCGTGAGGAAGAGCTGCTGCATGTGCAACGTCTGCCCCTTGCAGTGGAACAGGGCAGTGTACGGGTGTATGACCAGACCACCATAGCCAATGTTTACAGGGATATACCACCCGGTGGCTTTGCCATCATCATCCTGCCAGCCTTCAGCGATGTACACCGGGATTTTGCGTTGCGCAGCCATGGTTATGCCGAATTCGCCCTGCGCCCATTGATGGGATGGGTGGCCGGTGTGCCCCGGGAAGAAATGGTCACGCAACATGCTGTGGTCTATGATGGTCGCGGCACGGATTTTCAGCAGGGTGCCGTGGTCATGCATTGCACCTTGCGGCAAAACACCATGGTGGAACTGAATGTGGTCAATATCTTCCGGCAGGGCCATGGTGATGTCCTTACCTTTCCGGAGGATAGCTTCGAGGCGACCACATGCTGGGTCAATGGTGAGCCCCGGCGTCTCGTGGATTATCTCCTGGAGCAGAATATCGACCAGCGCCTGCCCCTGGTGGCTGATTACATGGGGACATCCGTCACCGTGGATCTCGGAGTGGTGGACGAGACAGCCGGCAGGGTCACAGTGCTTGCCCCCGTGATGCGTGATATGGTCTATCGCTTTGCCGAGCCCGTGCCCGATTATGCCCGGGCGCTTCGGGCGGCCCTTCCCCACATCGATCCCGATCAGCTGGTTTTTTGTGTCAATTGTGTTGATAACTTTTTTTATGGTGGTCTCGAGGGTGAAAGACTGGGGTTGTTCGTGGGGCCCTGCACCTTTGGTGAGGTGGCCTATCAATTGTTTAACCAAACCATCGTCTATGCGTTGCTCCGCTAGGTTTTGCCGTATATTGGGGGGGTATGGACAAAGAAACGGGCCGACTGTCACTTGCGCAGCGTGGTAGTGCAGTCAAGCAGTCCGGAAAGGGGAATGGCAATACGACGGCACCTCAAGAGTACCTGTATACCGATGAGGATTTCGAATTCATTCGCGCCCTGGTGTATCGCCACGCCGGCATCAGCCTCAGCCCAGCCAAGCGGGAGCTGGTCTATGCCCGGCTGATTCGGCGGCTCAGGGCGCTGGGGCTGCCCTCCTTTGCCCAATATTGCGCCCTTCTCAGGCAGCAGGAGAATGGTGGTGAGGAACTGGACCACTGCATCAACGCCATCACCACCAACCTGACGGCCTTTTTCCGGGAAGCCTACCATTTCGAGTTTCTGAAGAACACGGTCATCCCAGAGCTGCAGGAACGAGCCAAGAAGTCAGGCGGTTTGCGACGCGTGCGCATCTGGTCTGCAGGCTGCTCCAGTGGTGAGGAACCCTATTCCATTGCCATGACGCTGTTGCCCTATTTTGCCTCTGGTGATTGGGATTGCCGTATTCTCGCCACGGACCTGGATTCCGATACACTGGCCATAGGCGAGAGGGGGGTCTATCCAGCCGATCGCATCACAGGCTTGTCGGAAGAGCAACTCAAGCGGTATTTCGAAACCGTCCATGTGGAGGGGCAGCGGTCCGTGTGCTACAAGGTGCGCCCTGAAGTGCGAGCCATGGTCCATTTTCGGCGCCTCAATCTTATGGGGCAGTGGCCCATGAAAGGCTCCTTCGATATTATTTTTTGCCGTAATGTGGTGATTTATTTCGATAAACCCACCCAGCGCCGCCTTTTTGACAGATATGCCGACATCATGCGGGATGATGGCTATTTGTTCATCGGGCATGCCGAATCTTTGTTCGATGTATGTAACCGCTTCAAGTTCATCGCCCATACCATATACCGCCGCGTTGGCTGAAGAAGGCGCGGACGACAGTGAGCAGTGATTAACATTGCTCTTTATCATGGATAGCACATTTGGTCAGGGGGGCCATACTATCATGGAAAAACGCTCGGGCGGGTTCGCTACCGGGGTTGCCGAGAAACCTATTCGCGTGCTTGTTGTGGATGATTCTGCCGTAGCCAGGCGATTGCTCATAGAGATCTGTGAGCGTGACCCTGCATTGCAGGTGGTGGGCACGGCTCCGGATGCCTTCGTGGCCAAACAGAAGGTCGAGGAGCTTCACCCCGATGTGATCACCCTGGACCTGGAAATGCCCGGCATGAGTGGTATTGATTTTCTAAAAAGGCTCATGCGCGCCCATCCCACCCCCGTGATCGTGGTCTCCTCCTATACCCAGCGGGGAACTGCTGTGACCCTGGAGGCGTTGAGTCTCGGTGCGGTGACATGTGTGCCCAAGCCCCATATGTCCAGTGGCCTGTCGCTGAGCGACTACAGCGCTGAACTGGTGGATCAGATCAAGGCGGCAGCCCGGGCCAAGATCCGGCCCGAACAGTCAGATCGGCCTGCTCCCGCCACGTCATTGCCCGGCATGCATCCGCTGCAAGGGGAGGTTCGGGGCATCATCGCCATCGGGGCATCCACCGGCGGCACCGAGGCCATTGCCCATGTTCTGGGCATGATGCCCGGTAACCTGCCCCCCATCGTGATCGTGCAGCATATCCCGCCTTCGTTCAGCAAATCCTTTGCGGAGCGGCTGGATCGGCTGAGCATCCTGCATGTCAAGGAGGCGGAGGATGGCGATGAACTCAAGCCAGATTGCGCCTTCGTCGCTCCGGGCAATCGGCATTTGCTGGTAGAGAAGCGTCCTGGTCGTGCCATCTGCCGCCTGAGCGATGGTCCCAAGGTGCGCTACCACAGGCCCAGCGCTGATGTGCTCTTCGACTCTGTTGCCGAGCATTATGGCAAGATGGCAGCTGCCTGTCTGCTGACAGGAATGGGTGAAGACGGCGCGCGCGGCATGCTGGTGATGCGCCAGAAAGGGGCCTATACCATTGCC
Organism: Gammaproteobacteria bacterium; assembly: GCA_011620135.1. Classification (GTDB taxonomy): domain Bacteria; phylum Pseudomonadota; class Gammaproteobacteria; order WOZS01; family WOZS01; genus WOZS01. The sequence goes on along the minus strand of WOZS01000064.1, from coordinate 28,187 downwards.
CAGGACGAGGAAACCAGCATGATCTGGGGCATGCCCGGGGCTGCGGTGCGCATGGAGGCAGCTACCGCCGTGCTGCCCCTGGATGGCATTGCTCCTGCCCTGTGTCAATGGGCAGTACGTCTGGCTGGAGGTGCAAAAAAATAAATAACAGGTGTTGTCGCGCTCTGGATAAATTGTTTCACGTGACGCTCTCTCTATAAAGAGATAAGATTTTTTAGAGTAGGTGATCTAAGGAAACAGTGCGGTGGATGATCGGCTCACCGCGGGACCGTTTTTTGTAGAGGCAGGTCGATTTTTGCGCACAGGCACAAGAACACAAGATGTGATGGGTGCTTGCCGACCTGGGAGGTCACATGCGGTTAGACCCAATTCAGCCACCTGTCTCCGCGCCTATTGCACCGTCAACCAACGCCTCTTCCGCAACCCAGCTGCGCCCCGGCAATCTCATGCTGGCCACCGTTGTGCAGACTTTCGGAGGGGATCAGGTGCTCATGGTGGTGGAGAATATGCTCTTGCAGGCGCAAAGCCGTTTGCCATTGCAGCAGGGCCAGTTGCTCTTTTTGGAGGTCATGCAGCAGGCCCAGGGCGAGCGACCTGTCCTGCGCCTGCTGCAACAAGGGCCACAACTGCCCTTGACTGAGCTCTTCCGGCATAGCCTGCCTTATCAACAGCCCCTCGAGCAGGTGTTACAGGGTCTGGCGCAGCAGGGTGCTGCCTTGCCAGAGGCGGTGCGCGGCCTTGTGGAGCAGCTGACGGCAGGAGCCAGCCAGCAGCAGTTGGTGCAGGCGCAAGGCTTGCGTCGGGCACTCGAGAACAGCGGTGTTTTTCTGGAAGCCCGCCTGGCCAAGGGTGGGGGCGGCCTCGAGGCAGACATGAAGGCACTGCTGTTGCGCCTGCAGGCTATGCTGCAGGACTTGACAGCGCATTCGACAACCACAGAGCAGGATGGGGGCGCAGCCAGAAAACCGATCATTGGTTCCATGGGTGAAGCGGAAGACGTCCTGACTGCCATGCGCCAGCAGACAGTGCCCACCAGGCCCCAAGAGACAGCGCCCACCAGGCCCCAGGGCGCTCCTCTTACCGATCCCAGCCAAAGCAGCACGGCGCAGCGCAATCCCCCAGATGCCCTGGGCCAAACAGCGTCCCGCAGCGGTGAACTGGATCCTCAGGCTGCTTCCAGAGGGTATGCCCAGCAGGCCACAACGGCCGTGCCCAGGGATGGCCTTGCGCTGCAGCATGCTCTGGATACGACCCGCGCGGGGCTGGCACGTCTGGAATGGCAACAGGCCAGCGCCCTGCATCAAGGCAGCAGCCTGTCCCGTAGCGTGAGCCTGGAGTTACCGATATGGCTGGATGCCGTGCCACAGACCGTGCCTTTTCGTTTGTTCAGGGATGATGTACCGATCCATGCCGAAGATGACCAGCAAACCCAGGCTGCCACGGAGCCAATGTGGTCGCTGGCTTTCAGCGTACCGCTGGGTGAGCGGTTGGGAAAGCTGGATGCAGTGGTCTGGCAACATCAGCAGACCATTTCCGTTGCGCTGTGGGCGGCTGTCGAGGAAACGGCACGCCTGTGTCGGGATGGCATGCCCTTCTTGCAGGAAGCATTGCGTGGTCAAGGGGTGGCGCTGGGTCGTATCGATGTGTTTGCCGGTCGACTACCCATGCGCCTGGATGTGTCGACCACAGAAGCCCCTCGTCTGGTTGATCTTTTGGCATGAATGAGCCCCAGCAACCCATTGCTGTAGCCTTGCGCTATGATGGAGACAGGGCCCCCCGGGTCGTTGCCAAGGGGCGTGGAGAGTTGGCGCAGAGAATTCAGGACGAAGCCCGGCGCTGTGGCATTCCCCTTCAGGAAGACCCCCAGCTGGCCGTGCTGCTGGCCCATATCGAGCTTGGGGATTACATACCTCCATCCCTGTATGTGGCCGTGGCGGAGGTGCTGGCCTTTGCCTATCGGTTGCGCCAGGATCAGCATATTATTGAGTAATGCCCTGAATCAGGGCATGATAAAAGCAATTGCTCTAGGCTTGTGCGACGCGAGGACACTCGTTGCCCAATATGGGTTGGAGACGCACCTCTATGCACTACAAAAGTGCAAGAAGTGCGCAATGCTTTGGCAATAGAGAGGGCGGATAGTATCAGCCAGGATGAGATTCGCAAACAAGGCATGATCCGCCAACTGTGAGGTATCTTGGTAGATACAGGCCCTTATGCGATGGCTTCGATCCGCGCTGTGGTTGGCTACAGAAGCGGGGCGCCCGGGTGATGACTGGGGAACAGCAGCCCCGCTGTGGCATCAAAGTTGCTGGATCCATAATGGGTATGGTTTTTGGAGGTTGGGGCAAGCGCTTGTTTCCGAAACGCAATACAGCAATACATAAGAGAATAGGGCGGTTCAAGGTAGGGCACTTCATTTCCCTGGTTCAGCTTCCAGGAGGACATTGTGCATGAGTTCGTGATCGCCTTTTTGTTCTTTAATCTCAAAAGTGAGAGGATTGTAACATGGGAGTAAGCGATTCAGCAAGCCGCTTTCTGGAGGCCCTGGAAAGCTATTCGCGGGATCATCGTGCGACGCAGTGGCGCGGCTCGTTGCGCGAGTTTCTGACCGACGTCTTTCCGGCGGCGCCACGACGTCTGAGCCGGAACAGCCATCAATACATCTGGGACATGCTGTGCTGGCAGGGTCATAAGGGGAAGAATGGCCAAGAGGCCACAGTGGGCGGGGAAGGTGTCGCAGAAGACCCCACGGCCTTGTTCCGCCAGGAACTGTTTGGCATCGACGAGGCCCTGGAGCGGGTGGTTTCCTATTTCAAGGCAGCCAGCGTGGGCTCCGAGGTGGCGCGGCGGCTGTTGTTGCTTCTGGGCCCCCCGTCAGGCGGCAAGTCAAGCCTGGTTATCCTGCTGAAGCGGGGGCTCGAGGAATATAGCCTCACCGATGATGGTGCCATCTATGCCATTGCCGGCTGTCCAAGTCATGAGTCGCCACTGAATGTGATCCCTCATACGTTGCGCGCCACCTTTCGGGAAGAGTATGGGGTGGGCTTGCAAGGAGAGGTCTGCCCCTTTTGTCGCAGTCGCCTGGAGCAGGATTTCGATGGTGATGCCATGCGCCTACCGGTGGAGCGCGTGTTTCTCTCCGAGGCGGGTCGCATGGGAGTGGGAACCTATGCTCCCCACGATCCAACCACGGCCGACATCGCCGATCTGGTGGGTTCGGTGGATCTGGCCAAGGTGGCCGAATATGGCGATGAAGGCGATCCGCGGGCCTGGTCGTGGTCCGGGGCTGTCTATGCCGCCAGCCGCGGCGTCCTGGAGATGATCGAGATTCTCAAGGTCAAACGCGAGTTTCTGTATCTGCTGCTGACCCTTACCCAGGAAAGAAATGTCAAGGTGTCCCGGTTTCCCTTGATCTACATGGATGAGACGGTGCTGGCGCATACCAACCTTGCCGAGTTCCAGAAATTCCTGCAGGAAAGGGAGAACGAGGCGCTTTTGGATCGCATGGTGATCGTCCAGGTGCCCTATACGCTTTCCTACAAGGATGAGGCGCGCATCTACCAGAAGCTCATCGCTGGAACCCAGGCCTTTACCGGTGTGCATCTTGACCCGCATGCCCTCAAGGTGGCGGCCGTGTTTGCGGTACTGACGCGCTTCAAGGAAAGTCCCACCATGGATGCCAGCAAGAAGCTGCGCCTCTTTGCCGGTGAGGATGTGGAGGGCATTTCCAGGAGCGAAGGGGAACGCTTGCGCCACGAGCAACCTGAAGAAGGTCTGTCTGGTGTCAGCCCGCGCTTCGTGGTCAACGCCCTGTCATCGGCTCTCATCCGGGGCGATCGCAGGAGCCTGACCAGCATGGAGGTTCTCCTGGCCATCAAGGACGCCATCGATTCCGATGCGCGCATGGACGCCAAGCAGAAGCGGGCGTGGGTCGATTTTCTGGTACTGGCCCGCAAGGATTGCTATAACCGCTGGGTGAAGGAAGACGTGCACAAGGCGTTGTTCGCCTCCTTCGAGGACGAGGCCCAGGGACTGCTGGAGAAATACCTGGACGAGGTGGAAGCCTCCCTGGACAACCGTGAGGTAGAGGATCCCATGACCAATGAGCGCCGCAAGCCGGATGAGCGCTTCTTGCGCCAGGTGGAGGAGAAGATCCGCATCTCTGAAGCCGGCAAGCAGTCCTTCCGCCAGGAGGTGGTACGCAAGGCCATGGTGGCCTTCAAGCAGGGGCAGCGTTTCACGCTGGACAGTCATGCCCGGCTGCATGAGGCCATCGAGCAGTATCTGTTCGAGGAGCGCCGTGATGTGTTGCGGCTGGTGAGCTCGGTGACCCGTCCCGATGAGGAGACGCAGCACAAGATCTCGGCGGTCCAGGCGCGCCTCATGGACGAGTATGGTTATGATGAGCACAGCGCCAAGGAAGCGCTCAATTACGTGACGACGTTGTTGTCACAGGAATAGCAACAGTCGATGTTTGGTTTCTGACTGGCGGGGCGGTATCCATAACAAGGCGAGGGTTATTGTCATGACGGGAATCTGTTCCATGACGGCCAATCATGAAGAGTTGCGCTGGTATGACCTCTTTTCCAGGGGCGCGCGGGACTGGCTGCGGCACAACCAAAAAATGCGCGAGCAGTTGCTGCATGGTTTGCCGCGCATCCTGTCACAGGCCGATTCCCTGGGGAATCTGGGCAATCGCAAGGTCCAGATACCGGTCAAGGTGCTGGAGCATTACCGCTTCCGCCTGAATCAGGACAGTGACAACACGGGCGTTGGCCAGGGTCAGGTGACAGCGGGCGATGTGCTGCGCCCCGCTGACCGCCAGCGCAGTGGTGGCGGCGGCAACGAGGACGGTGGTCTTGAGTTCCGCGTCGAGATGAAAATCGACGAGGTGGTGGAATGGTTGTGGCAGGAGCTGGCATTGCCCGATCTCAAACCCAAGCATGATACCGCCATGGATGATGACGACTGGGTACGCGAGGGGTTGGACAAAAAAGGCCCCAGGGCGCGGCTGGATCGCCGTCGCACCATGCGGGAAGCCATCAAGAGGCGCTCCAGCACGGGCAGTGCTGCCGCCATCATCAATGATGACCTGCGTTTTCGCCAGTTGAGGCGCAGGCCCACACCGGCCACCCAGGCTGTCTGCCTGTTTGGCCTGGATGCCTCGGGCAGCATGGGCAATCGCGAACGACAGCTGGCCAAGTCCTTCTTTTTCTGGGCGCTGGAGGGGGTACGGCGACAGTATCCCAAGCTGGAAGGGGCCTTTGTCGCCCACACCGTGGAGGCCTGGGAGTTCAGCGAGGAAGAATTCTTCCAGGTGGCAGGACAAGGCGGAACCGTGGCCTCGGCCTGCTTCAACAGGGTTGCGTCCATGGTCGCAGAACGCTTCGATCCATCCCGATATAACATCTATTTCTTTTATGCTTCGGACGGTGAAAACTTTTCCGATGATCGGGAGGCGGCTACTGCGGGCTTACGGCAGATTGCCTCTGCAGCCAATTACATGGGATATGTGGAGGTGGGCTCGCCGCGTATTCCTCTGGATACCGAGACAGGACGTATTTTTGCCGATGTCATCGCAGAGGGGGGTCAGGGTGCTGGTTTCGCCGTGCAGCGCGAAGAAGATGTCTTCGAGGCTATTCGCGTCTTTTTTAGCCATGAGGCCGCCCATGGTGTGCACTGAGTGGCGGCGTTAGACCCTTGAGCAAGAGGGGCAGCATGAGCAACGAAAGCTTGTACCTGGAAAAAATCGAGGACCTGGCAAGGGGTTTCGGCTTGGATTATTTTCCTGTGCGATTCCAATCCGTGCCGCCCAGCTTCATGACGGAGGTGGCAGTTTATGGTTTGCCGGTGCGCATGCCGCATTGGTCATTTGGCGTACGCTACATCTACCAGCTGATCCAGCATCGCATGGGCCATTCGCATATCTTCGAGGTGGTGGTGCCAGGAGATCCAGGGCAGGCCTTTTTGGCCGACACCAACAATGAGGCTGAAAATACCCTGGTACTGGCTCATGTGCTGGGTCATGCGGATTTTAGCAAGAATAACCTGCTTTTCAGGCGCACCCAGGAGCAGGTGGGCTATCATATCGTCGAGCAGGCTGCAGCCCATGCCTATCAGATCAACCAGGCCATTGAAAAATACGGTCAGGCGCGCGTGGAGCGTGTCCTGGACGCCGCACTCTCCCTGGAGCAGCATATCGATACCCACATGGATCTGCGCAGGGTGCCGTATCCATCCGAGGAAGAAGTCACGCCGGCACCATCCCAGGACCCATTCCGGGAACGGTTGGCGCGGCTTGCACCCAGAGACACGGGGGAACAAGCATCGGACGAGCCAGGCGGTCCTGCCGGATCAGCAAGGCGCAGGTCCGTCCCGGTGCCGCCCCATCCGGAAACCGATCTCTTGTGGTTCATTGCCCACTATGCCCCTGACATGGAGCCCTGGGAGCGGGATATCTTTCTGGCCGTGCGTCAGGAATCCTTCTATTTCCAACCAATCTTTGCCTGCCAGATCATGAATGAGGGATGGGCTTCCTATTGGCATGCCAGATTGCTGCGCGAGGCTTCTTTTTTACCGCAGGATCTCTACCTCGAAGCCATCAAGACCCATTCTGATGTGGTGCGTCCCTATGCGGCTGACGAACAGATATCCCTGGCCATCAATCCCTATCATCTGGGTTTTGTCCTGTGGGATCGTCTGATCGAGGAGGGCGGTATAGCGGCCGCCCGGCGCGTCATGACCGAGGAAGATGATGCCGGGTTCATCCGCAACCATCTCGACCAGGCACTGGCCAAGGAACTCAAGTTGTTTCAATATCGGCAGCGGCGCAATGGAGAAATCACAGCTGCCGACATGGATCTGGATGCCATCAAGGAGGATCTGCTGCGCGCCAAGTATAACTTTGGTGCACCACATATCGTGGTGGATTCCATCAGAAGGGATGGATGCCTCATGTTGAGGCACGACCATCAGCTGGATGGTCGTGGGCTCGATCCGGATGCAGCCAATCATGTGCTGGAATATATCCAACAGGTATGGCGTCGTGGCGTGCGCCTGCAGACCATCAACAAACGCGGCCAGGAGGAATGGCTGGGCATCGAGGATACAACCTGATCTCAGGCCAGGCCACTCCTGTCGCCCACGGATCATGGCGTACAGGATCGGTGGCCGAGCAGGCAGGAGTGAAAAAGGGAATCCTCGTGTCCGTTGAGTGCAATCAACCCAGTTGAGCCATGGTTTTTATGGCGGTTTTCCGGGTAATCAGTCCAGGCTGCTATTTTTTCCCTGATCCGCCAATTGCGGATCAACTGCCCCCAATGTCTGACCGTCACCTTCCTTACCGGCACCCGGCGGGAACCTGACCTGCGATCCGGGGTATAATCTTCCTGAACGAGGCACTGTAATCAGTTCATGGATGGCGATGGGTTCCAGGCAGATCAAAAAACAGGATCAAGGCGGTCCCTTGGGGGCGTATGCCGATGAGCGGTGGGAAATAGTTTTTTGGCAAGAGGGCGCAACAAGAAGAGATTGGCTTTGGCGCTGAGTTCGGTACAGGTTTTTTATCGGCGCCATGGTGCCTTACGCAGCATATCACCAGGTGTGCTTGGGGTTGGGTTTGTTTCTTTTGTATTGGCTGGATTCGGTCTGGGTCTGGGGGTTGGGTTGCTGTCTGGGCATGGCCTGCCAGCGGAAAAGAGACCCGCTCTGACAGGCGCCACGCCAAGGATACCAGTTGACGGGATGCTGGCGAGCGCTGCCCCCCAGATGGCTTCTTCCCAGGGGGTGGAGGTCAGGCGGTTGCGTGCCTTGGCGGTCAATCTGGGGGAGGCCGAGGCTCGCCTGACGCGCCTTGAGGCATTGGGCAAGCGTCTGGTGGATTTGGGTGGCTTGGACAAAAAAGAATTCAATCTTGATACCCCGCCTGCACTGGGTGGACCGGAAGATTGTCTTGCGGATGGCACAAGCGAAAAACAACCGCAGCAGGTGGCTGAAGAACAGGGTCATGGCTCTTCGTCTTCCATTGCTGGCAGAGCCAATCATGAGTATGATGACACTGCGCCTGCCATGGAAGAAGCTCTTGCTGTCCTGCAGCGCCGCGCCCAGCAGCGCGAGATTCAGCTCAATGCCCTGGAAGGCTTGTTGTCCATGCGTTCCTTGCGTCAGGCCATGCATCCAACAGGCAGCCCCTTGCCCGATACTTGGATAGTCTCGCCCTATGGTGTGCGCCGTGATCCTTTTACCGGGAGACGCGCCTTTCATGGCGGCTATGATCTGGCAGCCCAGCGTGGCGAGCCTGTCAGTGCCGTGGCAGAAGGGATCGTGGTCAAGGCCGAGCGCAACGGGGCTTATGGCTTGCTGGTGGAGATCAACCATGGCGGTGGCTATCACACCAGATATGGCCACAACAGCAAGCTGCTGGTCCAGGTGGGGGACAAGGTGTTGCGGGGCCAGGTGGTGGCTCTGGCTGGGTCCACGGGGCGCTCCACAGGGCCTCATGTGCATTTTGAGGTGTTGTTCAATGAAAAGCCTGTGAACCCTGACCCATTTCTGCGAAACAAGGGATAGAGTCCATGGGTGCTTTGGCGACGGTATTGACCCGCTTCTTTGGCAGCCGCAACCACAGGATGTTGCGGCGCATGCAGCAGACAGTGGCTGCCATCGAGGCTGAGGCGCAGGCCATCTCGGCCTTGTCGGATGAGGCATTGCGCCAGATGGCGCCACGCCTGCGCCAGCAATTGGCACAGGGCCGGTCATTGGAACAGATGTTGCCGGAGATGTTTGCTGCTGTCCGGGAGGCGGCCAGTCGGACATTGGGTCTGCGCCATTTTCCGGTGCAGCTCCTGGGCGGGTTGGCGTTGCACGAAGGCAAGATTGCCGAGATGCGCACCGGCGAGGGCAAGACGCTGGTGGCCACGTTGGCGGCCAGTCTGAATGCCCTGCCCGGGCATGGTGTGCATGTGGTCACGGTCAATGAATATCTGGCCAAAAGAGACGCGGCATGGATGCGTCCTGTGTATGAAGCGGTGGGTCTGTCTGTGGGCGTGGTGCTGTCGGAACAGAGCCCGGAAGAAAAGCGCGCCAATTATGCCTGCGACGTGGTCTATGCCACCAATAATGAGCTGGGTTTTGATTATTTGCGCGACAATATGGCCTTCAGCATGGATGACAAGGTGCAGCGTGAGCTGTCCTATGCCATCGTGGACGAAGTGGATTCCATTCTGATCGACGAGGCGCGCACGCCGTTGATCATTTCCGGGGCCAGCAATGAGGACGTCGGGCTGTATGCAAAACTGGACGCCATCGTCCCCAGGCTGAAGCGTCAGGAAAATGAGGAAGGCAGCGGTGATTTCTGGGTAGATGAGAAGGCAAGGCAGGTCTATCTCTCGGAAGAAGGGCATCATCATGTGGAGGAGTTGTTGGTGGAGGCTGGGCTGATCGAGGCCGGCGCCAGCCTCTATGAGGCAAACCAGATCGTGCTCATGCACCACATCATGGCGGCATTGCGCGCCCAACAACTCTTTCGTCGCAATGTGGATTACATCGTGCGCAACAATGAGGTCATCATTGTCGATGAGTTTACCGGACGCCTCATGCCGGGACGGCGCTGGTCCGATGGGCTGCATCAGGCCATCGAGGCCAAGGAGGGTGTGCCGATCCAGCGGGAGAACCAGACCCTGGCCTCGATCACATTCCAGAACTTCTTCAGGCTCTATGACAAACTGGCTGGTATGACCGGCACCGCGGATACCGAGGCCTATGAGTTCCATGAGATCTATGGCCTCGAGGTGGTGGTGATCCCCACCAACAAGCCCATGATCCGCATCGATCACGCTGATCTGGTCTTCCTGCGGGCAGAGGCCAAGATGGCTGCTGTCATCGAGGAGATCCAGGAGGCCCATGGGCGCAACCAGCCGGTCCTGGTGGGCACGGCCTCCATCGAGGCATCCGAGCACCTGGCCGCCACCCTGAAGGAACAGGGCATACCTCATGAGGTATTGAATGCCAAGAATCATGAACGTGAGGCCGAGATCATAGCCCAGGCCGGGCGTCCCGGCTCTGTGACCATTGCCACCAATATGGCTGGTCGGGGTACGGATATTGTGCTCGGTGGCAATTTCGAGGCCATGTGTCGCGCCATGGGCAAGGACTCAAAGGATCATGAGGATGCTCTGGTGCAAGAACTGCATACTGCCTGGCAGAGTGCTCATGATGCCGTGCTGGCCAGCGGCGGGCTCTATGTGATCGGCAGCGAGCGCAACGAATCCCGGCGGGTAGACAACCAGTTGCGAGGCCGTGCTGGCAGACAGGGCGACCCGGGCACTTCACGCTTTTTCGTTTCCCTGGAGGACAACCTGCTGCGTATCTTTGGTTCACACAAGCGCATTGGCATGCTGCAGCGGCTTGGGGTCAAGGATGATGAGGTGATCGAGCACCGCCTGACAACCCGATTCATCGAAAACGCTCAGAAAAAGGTGGAAGCACATAACTTTGACATCCGCAAGCAGTTGCTGGAATACGACAACGTGGGCAATGAGCAGCGCAAGGTGATCTATCAACTGCGTAACGAACTCCTGGGCAGCGATGACATGTCTGCTTTCTTTCGGCAGATGCGCCACAAGGTGCTGCGCCATCTCGTGGAGCGTTTCGTCCCTGAGCAAGCGAGCGAGGATCTGTGGGACGTTCCTGGGCTTGCCAATTTTCTCTCTGCCGAGCTGTTCGTTGAACTGCCGCTGGCATCCTGGCTTGAGTCGACCGAGACCCACGAAGATTTCATGAATAAGATACTCGATGCCCTGGAGCAGGCTTATCTCGCCAAATGGGACGGCCTCGAGGGCGGCTTGGTCCACCATCTGGAAAAGTGGGTGCAGTTGCGTGTCCTGGACAACCTGTGGCGCGAGCATCTGGTGGCCATGGACTACCTGCGCCAGGGTATTCACCTGCGGGGCTATGCCCAGCGCGATCCCAAGCAAGAGTATAAGAAAGAGGCATTCAGTATGTTTGGGCAGATGGTTGCCGCCATGGAAGAAGAAACGGTGGTCACCCTCTTCCAGCTCAAAATGAACAAGGAAAACCCGGATGCCACGCTACCACCCGGCAATGAGCAGGCGGATGTCATCAACCTGACATTGCGTCATGATCAGGCGCCGGCCATTCCTCTTGCTCTTGCCGATGAGGCCGGGGCATTGTCCAGCGAAGAACCTGCGCCCAGCCTGCAGCGCTCTATGGCGGGGAAGCAGCCAGCCGCGGCACATCCTGAATCCGCACCGACACCCTATGTGCGGACCATGCCCAAGGTGGGTCGCAACGAACCCTGTCCTTGTGGTTCAGGCAAGAAGTTCAAGCACTGTCATGGGACCCTGTCCTGACCTGCCCCGGCACTATGTCATCAGCCCCCCAGCACAGCACGGCACAGCAGGCTGGTCTGCCGAATGGCTGCGGTTTCTGCGGGCCATGGAGCAGGTCTGCAAACAGGGTGATCGGATGGTTCTGCTGCGTCATGTGCCGGGTATGGCCCAGGGCGATGACCGTCTGCTTGCTGCCTGCCTTGCTGTGGCCAAGCGCCATCAGGTTTTGTGTTTCCTGCACGATGATGCCGACAAGGCGCATACCCTGGGGTTCGATGGCGTGCACTGGAGCGCCTCCCGGTTGCGTTGCCGAGAATGTGTATCTGGCTTGTTACAGGTCGCTTCCTGTCATTCATCACAGGAACTACGGCTTGCTGCCGAACAGGATGTGGATGGCGTGGTATTGAGCCCGGTATGCCCCACTGCCAGCCATCCAGGCAGCCTCCCTTTGGGCTGGGATGGTTTTGCGCGTTTGGCAGCACAAGCGAGCATGCCTGTTTATGCATTGGGTGGGGTAGGGCCGGATGATCTCGTCGAGGCGCAGCGCTATGGTGGCCATGGCGTGGCTGGGATTCGGGCCTTCTGGCCAGACTGGGAAGCAGGACGCGGCCCCCGTATGGTCTGAGAAAGCAATGCATGACATCATGTAAGGGGTGGCATGATGGCGTTGCTGAAGAGAGGATTTCAAGAGGAATGGTTTCAAGAAGGTGTTGCCGGGCTTCTGGAGAGCGCCATAAGGGCTTCCCTTGATGAAACCGCTGTGCTAACCTACCTCACGGTTTCAGATGACAGCTTTATGTAGCTGAGGTAAAGAGGGTGTAATGATGAAAATGAAATATGGCTTGCTTGGATGCAGCATGGCCGCCGGCTTGGTGTTTTCGGCTGGCGCCAGCGCCTATGACAAGGGTGATTTTGTGGTGCGGGCTGGTTATGCCGCACTGCTTCCCAATGAGAGTGGTGGTGGTCTGGATGGCACTCCTGTCGACAGGATGGGTGTGGACAACGCGGGCATGGGCGCTTTTACCCTGGGTTACATGGTGACCGAGCATATTGGGGTTGAGCTGGTTGGCTCGGGTCCCTTCCTGCATCACCTGGAGGCTCCTGGCAGCTCCAAGAGTGACCTTGCTGTCAAGGGTGAGGATCTGGGTAAGACCAAGGTCATTCCTCCCAGCGCTTTGCTGCAGTTCTATCCCTATCATGGGGACTTTCAGCCTTATGCCGGCATTGGATTGACCTATGCCTATTTCTGGGATGAAGAGAGCCGCCAGTTGGCCAATGATAACCTGGGCGGCAAGACCAAGATCGACATTGATGATTCGTTTGGCCCGGCGCTGCAGATTGGCGCTGATTACGACCTGAGCAGCACATTGGGAATCAGCTTCCCGCTCATGGTCGGTGCCATGGGTATGTGGAGCCATGTCAAGGCTGATGCCAAGATCTCGACCAAGATGGCCGATGGCTCCATGGTCAAAAGGGACAGCAACACGGATCTGGATCCTTTCATCTTCATGGTCTCTGCAGGTACCCGCTTCTAGCCTGCCTGGTATAGACTAGGTCTGGCAATAGACCTGCGACAGGAAAACCCCGCGCCTTATTGAGGCGCGGGGTTTTTTATTTGTAGGCATGGGTATTGACCAAGCCAGCATACCCCCAACAACCCGCCCCTGAGGGGATTGTTATGCTGCGTTGCAGGCAAGGCCAGCGCCGCGTCTGGCCTTGCCTTTTTGTGCATGGTACATGGGCTGGATGGGAAACAAGGCACTCCATGCCGCAAAGGCACGAATATGGTGCTCCCTGCGGGATTCGAACCCGCGTTACCGCCGTGAGAGGGCAGCGTCCTGGGCCCCTAGACGAAGGGAGCGAAGGGATGATTATACAGACAACTGGCAAATTCGTCGAGTCATGGGCGGCGACCATTCAGCCCCGATCCATTGCACATGCAGCAGGGCATCTTTTGCTGCTTGCGCCTCATGTTCAGCGATCATGCCCGCCTGCCGCGCCTCGGTTTGGTCTATGACCGATGTACAATGCAACAAGTGCCTCCACGTTGCCCGGATTGGACATGTTGGACATGATCGTGGGGCCGGAGAGATGATAATGGAAATGGTGGTGACCGAGGCCTTGGCGGGCGGTTCAGCCCCTGCATTGCTGGATGGCCGGAATACCTCCTTGAGCCATGATGCGCTGCGCGCTGCGCTGCAAGGCCTGGGGGCTTCCTTGGGGTGTTTTGGTCGCGGCGATCGTCTGGCGGTGGTGGCCGAGGGCAGCGCTCTGGCGCTGTCCCTGTTGGCTGTCATGCAGCACGCTGGTGCTGCCCCGCTGAATCCTGCCTATACCGAGGCTGAGTTGCGCTTTTATCTGGAAGACCTGCAAGCAGGCGCCCTGATTACCCGTGAGGATCAGCCCAGGGCCAGGGCCGCGGCGCTGTGTTGTGGTATTCCTGTGTTCTTGTTGCAAGGTACAGGAGCCGAGCTTCGCCTGGAACTATGCGCTGACCAGCCGGTAGGTCATCAAACGGCAATGGGTAGCTCTGCTGATGACGCCCCGGCCTTGCTGCTGCATACCTCTGGAACCACAGGCCGCCCCAAGCTGGTGGGTCTGTCGCACAGCCAACTGCTGGCCTCGGCGCGCCAGATCGGTCAAGCATTGGCACTGACCCCCAAGGACCGCTCGCTGAATATCATGCCTCTTTTTCACATCCATGGCTTTATGGCCGGCCTGTTGGCCCCGCTGCTGGCTGGCGGTAGCGTGTATGTGTGCGACCGTTTCGATGCGCTGACCTTCTTTGCCGAGTTGGAGCGGGCCAAGCCCACCTATTACAGTGCTGTGCCCACCATGCATCAGATCATCGTGGCCCGCGCAGCCCGCAATCGAGAGACAGCAGAACGCGCCGCGCTGCGGCTGGTGCGTTCATCCTCTGCCTCGTTACCCCCCATGGTGCTTGCTGCTTTGGAAGAGCTGTTTCACTGCCCTGTGATCGAATCCTATGGCATGACCGAGGCCGCCCATCAGGTGGCTGCCAACCCACTGCCCCCCGCCATGCGCAAACCTGGTTCTGTGGGGTTGCCGGCTGGCCCCCAGATACGCATCGTGCAAGAAGGCGGGATCGATGTCTCACCAGGCCAGGTTGGCGAGGTGGTGATCACCGGACCCAGCGTGATCAATGGTTATGTGTCTCCCATCGAGTCCAATGCCACCTCCTTCTATGGGCCATGGTTTCGCACCGGGGATCAAGGCTATTTTGACGACCAGGGTTTTCTGTTCCTCACAGGACGCATCAAGGAATTGATCAATCGTGGCGGCGAAAAGGTGGCTCCCCGGGAGATCGAGGAGGCATGCCTTTCCCATGGAGCAGTGGCCGAGGCTGTGGCTTTTGCCATATCCCATGAGCGTCTCGGCGAAGAGGTGGGGCTTGCTGTGGTCCTGAAGGCCGGACAACAGCTGAGCGAGGCTGCTCTGCTGGCCTTTCTGCGCCAGCGCCTGGCTCCCTTCAAGGTCCCCAGGCGCATCCTGTTTGTGCCTGAATTGCCCAAAGGACCCAGTGGCAAGGTGAACAGGCTGACCATGGCGCGGAGTCTGGGGTGGTGAGGATCGCCATCTACGGCGCAGGTGCTATTGGCTGTTTTCTCGCGGCTCGCATGGCCAGTTGCTGTGAGGTGACGGTGATCGGTCGGGGAGCGACCCTGGCTGCCATGCAGCATCAGGGTGTGCGGCTGGAGGAGGCAGACGGTACCAGCAGGGTGATCAAGGTCCATGCTGTGGCTGACAGCGCAGCAGCCGGGGTGCAGGATTATATCTTTCTGACGGTCAAGGCCCAGCAGGTCCGGCAGATTGCCGGTCATCTTGCCCCCATGTATCACGAAACCACAGCCGTCCTGCCGGCGATCAATGGCATTCCTTGGTGGTATTTCCAGCAGTACCGTGGCGATTTATCGGGTACATGCCTCCACAGTGTGGATCCGGATGGTTTTCTGATGCGGACGATCCCTGCGGAGCGGCTCATCGGTTGTGTGGTCTATCCCGCGGTCATCGTTGTGGAGCCAGGTTGGGTGCGCCATCTGGAAGGGGAGCGCTTTGTGTTGGGCGAACTGCATGGCGAGGGAACCGCCAGGGTGCGGGCCCTGAGCCAGCTCATGGGTCGTTGTGGTCTCAAGGCGCCGGTACGCAAGGATATTCGTGCCGATATCTGGGTGAAGTTGTGGGGTAATCTGGCGCTCAACCCGCTGAGTGTGTTGACCATGGCCACCATGGATGTGATGTTGAGTGATCAAGGGGTACGTGCTGTTTGTCAGCAGATGATGACCGAGGCCGAAAAGGTGGCGGCAGCGCTGGGTGTGACCATGCCGGTGGACATGGAGACCAGATTGCATGGCGCCCAGCAGGTGGGCGCCCACAGGACGTCCATGCTGCAGGATTTTCTGGCAGGGCGCCCCCTGGAGTTGGGGGCCATTCTGGGGGCTGTGGTGGAGCTGGCTCACACGGTTGGTGTGCCCGTCTCGATGTGCGAGGCCATTTTGGCTTTGACGGCATTGCGTGCCAGGCAGGGAATGGATGTCATTACCCCGCATTAGGGCTGCTCAAGCAGACGGATTTGGTCCCGTTTCATGGGGCTTCTTGGTTGGGCATAAAGCCTGGGATGGATCGGTGAGGGATAGACAAAGGAGGTCTGGTGGCAAACAAATCGCAGGAAACACCCCAGGGGATCAGTGTAGCTGTGGATCAATGTGTGACCACAGCGGAAATCCCGCCATGGCTGCAGGAAGCCTTGCAGCGTTGTGAGCAGGCACAGGATCAATGGTGTGGGGTGTCAGGAGCGCAAGCCCATTACGTCCGATGGGGGGAAGCTGGCAAGCAGGGTGTGCTGCTGATTCATGGCGGCGCTGCCCATGCACACTGGTGGGATTTCGTAGCACCTTTTCTGAGCGATTCCTTTGATGTAAGCGCTATTGATCTGTTCGGCATGGGCCAGAGCGACCATCTTGCAGCCTACAGCGCCACGTTGTTTGCCGAGGAGGTCTTGGCGGTATGTGAGCATTGGGGCCAAGGAAACAAGATCATCATGGTTGCGCACAGCTTTGGGGCGATGCCGGCCATCAAGGCAGCAAGCCTTGCGCCAGAGCGCTTCGCGGGGCTTGTGATCATGGATTCGGCTGTCTTGTTGCCGGCCTTCATGGAGGCCCAGCGTGAACTGGGAGCGTCTTCCCCCTTTGGTCGAGGTCGCATCTATCCGGACCGAGAGCTTGCCCTGAGCCGTTTTCGCCTGGTGCCCCCCCAGGATTGCGCTCATCCGCTGATGTTGCGCCATCTGGCCGAGCATGGCCTGGAGCGCCATGGTGAGGGCTGGCGCTGGCGATTTGATCCGGCTTTCATCACCAAGACAGACTATGAGGCTGTTCACCTTCTGGTGGCCGCACTGGAGGTGCCGTGCGTCTTTCTCTATGGAGAGCACAGTGCATTGTTTCCCCAGGAACAGGTGTCATCGTTGCCGGCAGTGCTTGGCCCCCATGTGCCTGTCATGGCCCTGCCAGGTGCAGGACACCACATGATGTTGGACCGTCCCATGGATGTGGTGGCCAAGCTGCGCGCCTTGCTGGCCCCTTGGCATGGCAGGATGGCCAACACCTGACAGGATGAGCGGGGAGCTGGACGATTCATGAACACAAACCTAAGGAGGATGTCATGTACCTGCTAGCAGCCGACGTGGGCGGTACCAAGACGATTTTTCAGATAGGGCGGCTGGGTGAGCGGGATCATGTGGCCGAGATGCGCCTGCAGAGCAATGATTTTCCAGGTTTTGCCACCATGGCCCGCACTTTTCTGGAGGCCGTGCCAGATGAGGTGCGGGCTAATATTCAGGTAGCCTGCCTGGCGGTACCCGGACCCGCTATCTCCGGGGATCATGTGCTGAGCAATCTGCCATGGAAGATGGACAGTGGCGAACTGGAGCGATCCCTTGGCATTCCCAGGGTCTTGCTGATCAATGATTTTGAAGGGGTAGCCTGGGGGGCCTCGATCCTGTCACCAGAGGATCTCAGTATCCTGCAGGTCGGTGCTGCCCATCCCAATGGTCCCGTACTGGTGGTGGGCGCCGGAACAGGGTTGGGCCAGGGGGTTTTGTTGCGTGACCCAACACTACGGGTTCTGGCCTCAGAGGGGGGGCATGTGGATTTCGCGCCCACCGACCCCTTGCAGTTTGCCCTGCTGCAACGCCTGCAACGCCGCTATGGTCGGGTCAGCACCGAGAGAGTCCTGACGGGATCAGGAATTCATGAGCTGTATGTCTTTCTCCTGGAAAGGGCGCAAGAGAACAATGAGGATAAGGGAAAAAAAAGTGCCCAGGTAGCGCAGGAGGTAGCCAGCGCTGCGGATCCTGCCGCCGTCATTGCCCAACATGCCTTGTCTGAGGATGATCTGCTCTGCCAGGAAACCATGGAGCTTTTCATTCATATATATGGCGCCCATGTCGGCAATGCCGCGTTGCATCCCATCGCCAGTGGCGGCGTTTACATAGCAGGGGGGATTGCTCCAAAAATATTGCCGCTCATCAGAGCAGGCGGCTTCATGCAGGCTTTGCGGCGCAAGGGCCGCATGGCGGCCCTGCTGGCCGAGATGCCGGTCATGGTGGTACAAAACACCAAGGTGGGATTGCTCGGCGCGCGACGCTATGCGGAACTCTTTTTGAATGGCCAGGTACAGCCCGAGGCGCTTCCTCCAGCCCTCTAGTCTGTATTTCGGCCGCGTCTGTAGATATAACTTGGCCCAGAACCCGGCGGCACCTCTGGCTTGGTAGGCAAAGCCAGAGGTGTCTCACGTCATCACGCGGCTGAAATGAACCCCAGGGACTCCAGGCACAGCAGGATGGACTGTGCCGCCTCGGCCACCGTGCACAGCGCTGTATCGATGCGCAGTTCGGGGTTTTCCGGGGCTTCATATGGATCGTCGATCCCAGTGAATCCTCGGATCAACCCTTGGCGGGCCTTGGCATACAGGCCCTTGCGGTCGCGATGCTCGCACACCTCGATGGCGGTGGCCACATGGACCTCGATAAAGCCACCCCATGGTTCGATCATCTCCCGTACCGCGGATCTGGTGGCGCGATAGGGGGCTATGGGGGCGCACAGGGCAATCCCGCCGTGTTTGGTGATCTCGCTGGCCACATAGCCAATGCGGAGGATGTTGAGGTCGCGGTGCTCCTTGGAAAAGCCCAGCTCACTGGAGAGATGCTTGCGGACCAGGTCGCCATCGAGCAAGCTGACCCGCCGTCCGCCCAATTCCATGAGCTTGATCTGCAGGGCATTGGCAATGGTGGACTTGCCCGCCCCGGAAAGCCCGGTCATGAATACGGTAAAGCCCTGCTTGGTACGCGGTGGATAGCTGCGCCGCAGTTCCTGGACGATCCTGGGAAATGAAAACCAAGCTGGGATCTCGGTTCCCTCATGCAGGCGACGACGCAATTCGGTACCTGAGATATCCAGGGTTGTGTGATGGGGCGGGACCTCGTCCTGGGGTAGATATTGATCCAGTTCAGGCACATAGACCAGTTGCTGAAAGGGCACCATGACAACGCCCAGTTCCGCCTGATGCTGTTCCACCAAGGCCTGGGCGTCATAGGGGCCGTAGAAGGGTTTGCCGCTTTTGTCCTTGCCGGGACCTGCATGGTCGCGTCCCACGATGAAATGGGTGGCGCCATAGTTCTTGCGGATGATGGCATGCCACAATGCTTCCCGTGGGCCGGCCATGCGCATGGCCAAGGGCAGCAAGGAGAGCATGGTGGTCTGTTCGGGGTAGGTGTCGAGCAGGTGCTCATAACAGCGCACCCTGGTGAAGTGATCGATATCACCGGACTTGGTCATGCCCACCACAGGGTGCAGCAGCAGATTGGCCTGTACCTGCTTAGCCGCGCGGAAGGTGAGCTCCTGGTGGGCCCTGTGCATGGGGTTGCGAGTCTGGAAGGCCACAATACGGCGCCAGCCGCGCTGCTGGAACAGGGCGCGCAAGGCCGCGGGGCTGTGACGGAGGGTGGTGAAGTCATAATGGGGTGGCTCTTCGAGCCCCATGAGCTCGCCGCCCACATAGACAGCCCCGCTGCGCTCCAGCAGCTGGGCCACGCCAGGATGAGAGCAGTCGGTGGTGCCGAACACCAAGGCGGCTTCCTGTTCCTTGTCCGGGGTCCACAGTTCGCCGATCATGAGACAGGCGATCAGCAGCCCTTCGGGATCGCGCAGGGCGATGCGAGCGCCAGCGTGCAGCCCGGAGGCAAACTGGGCCGAGACATCGAGCACCACAGGTATGGGCCATAAGAGGCCATTGGTCAGCCGCATGCTTTGTAGGCAGGTTTGGTAATCGGCCTGTTCCATGAAGCCGCGCAGGGGAGAAAAGCCACCATTGAGCAACAGCTCGACATCGCAGAGTTGGCGAGGCGTGAGATCCCAAGAGGGCCAGGCGGCTGATTCTTCCCTGAGTGCTTCGCGCTCAGGCCCTTGGGTGTAGCGCACACAGAGCATGCCGCCATGGGGCTCGATCAAACCACTCATTCCTGCCATCCTCCCATGGGCGTCTCCCTTAAAACCCTTAAAAATTTACAAAATAAAGAACTATACTATAGGTTCACTACTCTGTAGCATACTAGATCTCAGCAGCAGGCGATACCGGGCAAGGATGGCCTCATCGCTGGTCATCTTCCGGGCTGCCTGCCCCATGGATTGCCGCAGGGCAGGGTCGCTGGCCAGACGCTGCAGGGTGTTAACCAGCTTGGCGTCATCCACCGCAAAACCAGCCCCCCGCTGGATCAGATTGGCTGCCGCTTCGGCGATATGCTGCCGATAAGGACCAAACAGCACTGGACAGCCAGCCCTGGCCGCCTCGAATGGCGTATGGCCTCCCACAGGCACCAGGGTGCCCCCCACGAAGGCGGCCAGGGCTCCGGCATAACAGGATGCCAATACACCAAGCTGGTCAAGCAGCAGCACATCTACCTCAGCAGGCAGGCTTGCCTGATCCAGGCAGCCCAGGCGCTGCTCCTGCAGACCAAAGCGCCGTATCAGGTCGCGCAACCGGTTGATCCGCTCCATATGGCGTGGTGCCAGGATCAAGAACACGTTGGGATGCATCTGGCGCAGGGCCAGATGAGCGGTCAGGATGCTTGCTTCCTCTCCTTCATGGGTGCTGCCGGCTACCCAAAACGGGCGACCACCTGCCAGTGACCATATCCTGTTTTTGGATGCATGGGGTAAAGCTTGCCCCATGCAGGCCGCTTGCTTGAGGTCTCCCAGCACCACGACCCTTGTGCCGCCCAGCTCTTGCAGCAACCGGGCATCTTCTGTGCTGCGCGCGGCGATCATGGTGGCAGCCTGCAGCGCTTTGGCCAGCAGCGGCCTGATCAATCGATAGCCGCTCAGAGAAGCATCGGACAACCGGGCGTTGATCACCAGCAGGGGAATATGCCGTGCCCCACAAAGGCAAAACCAGTTGGGCCACAGTTCCCGCTCCACGAAGACGGCAAGCCGTGGTTGTAGCGCATCCAGAAAGCGGCTGACCCACAGACGGCGGTCATAGGGCAGATAGCTGAAAGAGACCCGCCCATCCCACAGGCTGCTCACCCTCTCGCGCACCGCTGGGGTCTGCCCGGTGACCATGACAGGGTGAGCGGCTGCGAGGCAATCCTCAACCAGAGGGATGATGGCATGGAGTTCCCCCACGGAGACCGCATGAAACCAGATCGCGCCATGCGGCATCATGCCGGATTGCCTGCCGAAGCGTTCCTTGAGGTGATGCAGGTAGCGCCTGTCACGGCGGGCCTTGCCCAGCAGGTGGAGCAGCGCATAGGGGAGTGCGGCCAGCAAGGCGGTTTCATACACCAGGCTCCATGCCCACGGTAGTCGGGATGGTTGGCTGGTCATGGCAGAAACAGCGGGGCTATGGTTAGAATGAACATGGGCATGAAGCAGGATGGGTTGCTTGCCAGGGCAGGAGACAAGAACATGATGCGTCGGTTGAGTCGTCTTGATACCGTGCTGGCCGTGGTTGACCAGCTGCTGCGGCCTGACAGCGCCTGCGAGACAGACCCATTGTCCGCAGGTGAGTCACAGCTTGTGCCGCAGGAGGTGCTGACCCCCGCGGAGCGACGCTGCAGCGCTCGCTTGCTGCGCGTGGACCATGCCGGGGAGGTCTGCGCCCAAGGGTTGTACCATGGCCAGGCGTTGCTGGCCCGTGATCCCACATGGCGGGAGGCACTGCTGCATGCTGCCAGCGGCGAGCAGCGTCATCTCCTGTGGTGCGCCCAGCGTCTCCATCAGTTGTCCTCCTCACCCAGCATGCTTGCTCCTTTCTGGTATGGTTCATCCGCGACATTGGGGGCTGTGGTTGGCTTGTTGGGGGATGGACCCAGCAAGGCCTTTTTGCGCGAGACAGAAGACCAGGTGGTGGATCACCTGGAAGGTCACCTCCAGCGCCTGCCGGCACGGGATGTGGTCAGTCGACACCTTCTGCAGCGCATGGTCCGCGAGGAAGCCGACCACAGTGCCACAGCCGCAAGGTTTGGGGGCAGAAAGCCTCCATGGGGTGTGCGCCTGGCCATGTGGGGCATGGCGCGCCTCATGACCACCTCAACTGCTCATATTTGAAGCACGCAAGCCCTCCACAAGGCATGACGGTAATCTATCATGAAAGGGATGACAAAGGTCTTGTCCTGCTGGCAGCCAGGTTGCGTGCTGCTTGAACGGGGGTATATATGACAAAAAGCGTTTCATTGTATATTGATGGAGCATTTGTTACCAGTATAAGCAAAAACTGGCTGACTGTGGCGGACCCAGCCACCCAGGAACAGGTGGCCCTTGTCCCCTGTGCCACCCCAGAAGAGCTGGAGCGGGCCGTCTCGGGTGCCCGGGAAGCCTTTGCATCCTGGGGTTCGACCCCGCTCAAGACCCGGCTTGGTTTTCTGATCCGTTTTTATGAGCTCCTCAGGCAGGAGGAAGGGCGACTGGTGCAGCTGTTGGCCCAAGAAACGGGCAAGGTGCTTGCCGATGCCAAAGGAGAGCTGCAGCGCGGCATGGAGGCTGTGGAGCACGCGCTTTCCCTGCCTGCGCTGGTGCTGGGCGAATCCGTGCTGCATGGCAGCGTCCAGCTCAACAGCTACCTCGAACCCTTGGGTGTCTGCCTCGGTATCACCCCTTTCAATTTTCCTGTGATGATTCCGCTGTGGATGTTCCCGTTGGCCATCGCCTGCGGCAATACCTTCATCCTCAAGCCCTCGGAACAAGATCCCCTGTCCACCATGGCCATGGTGGAGCTGACCAAGGAGGCCGGGTTGCCCGATGGGGTGCTGCAGGTGGTCCATGGTGGCCGCGAGCAGGTGGAGGCGTTGATCAGCCATCCTGGCGTCACGGCGGTCTCGTTCGTGGGCTCGGCGCCGGTGGCCCGGGCTATCTATCGTCTGGCGGGCGTCCACGGCAAGCGTGTCCAGGCTCTGGCCGGCGCCAAAAACCATGCCGTGGTGCTGCCCGATGCGCCGCGCGATGAAACCATCAGGGCCATTGCCGGGGCTGGTTGCGGGGCGGCCGGGCAGCGCTGCATGGCGATTTCCGTGGCCATCCTGGTGGGGGATCAGGCCGACGACATGGCCGGTCAATTGCGTGAGACCATGGCCGAGCTGCGTCCCGGCCTGTATGATGACCCCGGCGCTTCCTTCGGCCCCTTGATTTCCCCAGCCGCCAGGGATCGTTTCAGAACACTGTTGGCAAGCGCCCCCCAGGAGGGCGCTACCATGCTGCTGGATGGCAGCAAGGCCACGGTGGGAGGATACGAGAACGGCAACTGGGTGGGTGCCTCGCTGGTGGATCGGGTGACGGATGCCATGACCGTCTACCGCGAGGAGGTGTTTGGGCCCCTGGTATGCCTGATGCGTGCTGCGACCCTGGATGAGGCCATTGCCATCATCAATCGCAATCCCTATGGCAATGGCACGGCCATCTTCACGGCCTCCGGCGGGGCAGCACAGCGCTTCTGCCGTCATGTGGATGTGGGCAATGTGGGCGTCAATGTGCCCATTCCCGTCCCCCTGGCGTTTTTCTCGTTCACCGGGCGCCGCGGTTCGTTCCATGGCGATCTCCACGCCTGCGGCAAGGAAGCCATACGGTTCTATACTCAGACCAAGACGATCACCAGTCGCTGGCTGGACGAGCAGTCGAGTGGCGGCAGCTATCTGACCCACATCGGCGCGCCGGCGTCCTGAGACAGCGCGCAATTGGGGGGGGGATGCCTGATCGCATGAAAGCATGAAAGAGGAGCAGCAGCCCGACGGACAGGAGCAGGCCCTCGTGGAGGCGGTAGCGCGTTTTGCCATCGGTCAACTGGCGCCTCATGCCGCAGCCTGGGATGAGAGTGAAACATTTCCTCTTCCCCAGTTGCGCCAGGCGGGCGCGCTGGGCCTGTGCGGCTTGTTCGTGTCAGAAGATCATGGAGGGCTGGGTATCGGTCGCAGTCTGGGGGTGAGGCTCTTCGAGGCGCTGGCCGAGGGATGCACCTCATTTGCCGCTTTCCTGTCGATCCACAACATGGCCACCGCCATGGTGGCTCGGTTTGGCGGGGCTGTGGTGCGGCAACAGCATCTCCCAGAACTGACCAGTGGCGCCAAACTGGCTTCCTACTGCCTGACCGAACCCGAGGCCGGCTCCGATGCCGCAGCCCTGCGTACCTGCGCTGCCAGGCGGGATGATGGCTATGTGCTCGATGGCGCCAAGGCGTTCATCTCTGGCGCCGGGGATACCCAGTGGCTGGTGGTCATGGCCCGCACCGCTCCGGTTGGCAGCAAGGGCATCTCGGCCTTCCTGGTGCCAGCGGACCATCCCGGGGTCAGCTATGGGCGTCGGGAGCGCAAGTTGGGTTGGCGCAGCCAGGCCACGCGCATGGTGCTTTTCCAGGAGGTTTTTGTTCCTGAGGATCATCGCCTGGGCGCCGAGGGCCAGGGGTTCGCCATGGCGCTGCAGGCCCTGGATGGTGGCCGGCTCAACATTGCTGCCTGTTCGGTGGGCACGGCCCGGGCAGCACTCAGGGAGGCCATTTCCTATGTGAAGACGAGGCGGCAGTTCGGCCAGTCCATCAGCCAGTTCCAGGCGGTGCAGTTCCGCTTGGCCGACATGGCCACTGAGCTCCACGCAGCGCGCGCCCTGCTGGACCAGGCAGCCCGGCATTACGATGCGGGTCACCGCGCCACCCGGGCCTTCTGTGCCATGGCCAAGCGGTTCTGTACCGATGTGGCCTTCGCGGTGGCCGATGGCGCCCTGGAACTCCATGGCGGCTATGGGGTGCTGGGAGACTACCCCGCCGAACGCCATCTGCGCGATTTGCGCCTGCATCGGCTCCTGGAAGGCACCAACGACATCATGCGGCTGATCACCGCACGGCAATTGCTGGACGATCATGACATGGAGGGGTTGCTATGAATATGAATGAATTGAGTGGCATGCGTCTGGAGCGAACACCCGAGCTGGCTGTCCTGACGCTGGACAGGCCGCCGGCCAATACCTGGACGGTGGCCGGCCTGAACAGTCTGCTGCATGTGGTGCAGACCCTGGGCGCGGCAGCCTATCCACCGCCTTTGATCATCACCGGGGCCGGCGAGCGCTTTTTCAGCGCCGGGGCCGATATCAAGACCTTTCCCATGGGGAGTGATCCAGGTGCTGCCGGACAGATCGGGGAGGCATTTGGTGCCGCATTCCTGGGGCTTGCGGACTATCCTGGACTGAGCTGCGCGGCCATCAACGGCTATGCCATGGGGGGCGGCCTGGAATGTGCCCTGGCCTGCGATTTTCGCTTGGTCGAGGAGCATGTCACCCTGGCGCTGCCCGAGGCGCGCATCGGTGTGTTGCCCTGCGGGGGCGGCACCCAGCTCTTGCCCCATCTGGTGGGGGAGAGCTGGGCCAAGCGCATGATTCTCCTGGGTGAGCGCGTGGATGCAGCCACGGCCCTGCGCATCGGGTTGGCGGATGAGTGCGTGCCCAAGGGCACGGTGGTGGCTGCTGCTGTGGACTGGCTCGCCAAGGCGAAGACCCAAAGCCCCAACAGCATACGTATCTGCAAGCGGCTCATCCAGGCCAACCGTCGTTCGCCTGTCAACCACAACTGGGCGCAGGAGCGCGAGGCCTTCGTGGAATTGTTTGCTCATCCCGATACCGTCGAGGGGTTGATGTCTTTCCTGGAAAAACGGGAGCCGCGTTGGGGGCAGCCCCGTTGAGTAGTGCTCCGCAAGAGGCTCCGCTGCTGCTGCAGCAGTATCCGCTGCGCCATGGGGGGTGCATGGGCGTGGCCACGCTCAACCGCCCCAGGACCATCAACGCGCTGAGCCAGGCCATGATCGATCCGCTGACCCAGGCCCTGCGGCACTGGGCCGACGATGCGGCTGTGAGGGTCGTGGTGCTGCAGGGCGAAGGCGAACGGGGTTTTTGCGCTGGCGGCGACGTGGTGGCGTTGTACCAGGCCATCAAAAAAGGGGATCTCGCTGCTGTGGACCGGTTTTTCGCCACCGAGTATCGCCTGGATCATCTGCTGCATACCTATCCCAAACCGGTGCTCTGCCTGGGTGATAGGTTTGTCATGGGGGGTGGCATGGGGCTGTTCATGGCGGCCAGCCATCGCCTGGTCACCGAGCGCAGTATGCTGGCCATGCCCGAGATCCAGATCGGGCTCTATCCCGATGTGGGCATGAGCCATATCCTGGCCACCTTGCCCCATGACATGGGGCGCTACATGGCGCTGACCGGCGCCAGCCTCAATGCCAGCGACGCCATCGCCCTGGGCATGGCGCATGGCGCGTATGCCGCCTCTGCCACGGCAACGCTCCTGGATCAGTTGGCCCAGGCGCCGTGGGACCAGAAAGACGGCAACAGGGCCCTGGCCTGGTTCATGGAGCGCCTGCCCCCCGCTGAGCTGCCGCCGCTGCGCCATGCCGCCTGCCTCGAGTCCATTGCCACCATGATGCAAGGTGACACGCTGTTGGTTGCCGTCTCGAGGCTGCGGTCTGCCGCCGCTGGCCATGCCCTGCTGGCTGCGGACTGGCAGCGCCTCCAGGCAGGGTGTCCCATGACCGCCCACCTTGGCTGGGAGATGCAACAGCGCTGTGCCACGGCATCGTTGGCAGAGACATTCCGTCTGGAATGGCTCGCCGCGGCGCACAGTGCGCGACGGCAGGATTTTCCAGAAGGGGTGCGGGCCATGCTGGTGGACAAAGACAGGCAACCACATTGGTCTCATCGAGACCTTGACCAGGTCAGCCGCGAGGAAGTCCTGGCGCACCTGCAGCTGCCCGCTGGTTATGCCAGCCATCCCCTGGAGGACCTGCTGTGAGTACCATTGCCGTGATCGGCCTGGGTCAGATGGGCCTGCCCATGGCAGGACATCTGATCGAGGCTGGCCATCGGGTATGTGGTTGCGATGTGCAGGAAGCACCCATGCAGGCCTTGCAGGCCGCAGGTGGCATCGCCTGTACCTCCGTGCAGGAAGCCGTGGCCGCAGCAGAAGTGGTGCTGACCATGCTGCCCAGTGGCCGGGAGGTGGCGCAGGTGTTGCGCCAGGTCATCTGGCCCATGAAAATGGACAAGACCGACCAGCAACCAGTGTTGTACATCGACAGCAGCACCATCGACGTGGCGACCAGCCGCAGTCTTGCCGCCGAGGCGGCAACCCATGGCTGGCCGATGATCGATGCCCCGGTCTCTGGGGGGATAAGCGGCGCCCAGGCGGGCACCCTGACCTTCATGGTGGGCGGCGAGGCTGACCATGTGGCCCGCGCCCGGCCCATCCTGATGGCCATGGGCAAAAGGCTCTTTCATGCCGGGGGTGCGGGCGCCGGCCAGGCCGCCAAGATGTGCAACAACATGCTGCTGGGCATCCTCATGGTAGGTACCTGTGAAGCGTTGCACCTTGGCGAGGCACTGGGCCTCGAGCCCGCAACGCTGGCAGCCATCATGAAGGAAAGCTCCGCAGACAACTGGGCGCTGCGCGTCCATCCGCCATTGCCTGGTCTGAGCGAGACAGCCCCTGCCAACCAGGGCTATCAGGGAGGGTTTGTCACCAGGCTGATGTTCAAGGACCTGAACCTGGCCTTTGCCGCCGCCCTGGAGTCCGAATGCGCCACGCCACTGGGTTCTTTGGCGCGCAATCTCTATGCTCTGCATCTGCAGCATGGGGCTGGAGCGCTGGACTTCTCCAGCATCTATGCCCTGCTGGCCCCAGGTTCAAGCGCTGCCGAACCCTGACAGCGATGCTGTCTTTGTTCTGCCCGGAGCGCAGCAGTTTGGGCCGCCAGGGGCTCTTAAGCAGGATCAGGCGTGATGATGGCCTGAAAGTGCACATTGTCCGGCTGGATGGGTGCTGCCTCGCAGCGGCGCAGCAGCTGGGCCGCGTGAGCAGGCTTCAGGTGCAGTGGCTGTCCGGCAAGGTAAGCGGCGCATTCACTGAACGCCGGGTTATGGCCCACCACCAGCAGGCAGTCCTGGGGAGGTTCCTCGTTGAGGATGTCCAGCAAGCCGGAGGTGTCGGCCTGGTAGAGATTGGCGTGCAAGGAGATGTTGCCCGGGGCAATGCCCATGACCTCACAGGCCAGCTCGGCGGTTTCCCTGGCCCGCAGGGCCGCTGAGGACAGGATGCGGTTGGGTACCAGACGCAAGGCCAGCAGTTGCCTGCCGGCGTGCTGGGCCTTGAGCCGGCCGCCTGGCGTGAGCTCCCGGTCGAAATCCCGCTTCACCTCATGGGGGACCGCTTCGGCGTGGCGCAACAGGATGATCGTACTCACTGGCCAATTATATCATGCATGGGAGCTCAGCCGCAAGCCGTCACCCTGCGCGC
>WOZS01000042.1 GCA_011620135.1 Gammaproteobacteria bacterium | reverse complement strand
CCCGGCATCGCACCGCGGTGCTTCCAATAAGCGCAAGCTTTCCGATGTGCTGCTGGCCCTGAGCCAGGTCGAGAAAGAGCGCATCACGCTGAATGACCTGGCCCATGCCCTGCAGGACCGCGCTTCCAGCGCCCTGATGCTGGTTTTTGCCGCCCCAAACATCCTGCCCTGGCCGGTACCGGGTATCTCGGTGCTGCTGGGTATCCCGTTGATGTTCCTGGCCATCCAGTTCGTGCGCGGCGTCTATAAGCCATGGCTGCCGTCATGGCTGGGCCGACGCTCCATGGCCCACGAAGACTTCCGGGACATGATGCAGCGCCTGCTTCCCTGGCTGGCGCGGCTGGAGCGCGCCTTGAGGCCACGGTTACTGGTCCTGACCTCGCCGCTGGGCGAGCGGTTGCTGGGTGGTGTCTGCCTGGCGCTGTCCATCGTGCTCTTTCTGCCCCTGCCCCTGGGTAACGTGCTGCCGGGCCTTGCCCTGACTTGCCTGACCATGGGCATGCTGGAGCGCGATGGCCTCATCATTGTGGTGGGCTTGGTGCTGGCCATCAGCGGCCTGGTGTTTATCGGCTTTGCCCTCTATGCGGTGATCAAGATGCTGGTCTATCTGCTGCATGAGGCGATGCGGGTCTGAATGTTCCGATGGCTTTTTGATCAACAACCCCTTGCATGCGATTGGGGAATGCGGTATAAATAAAGTGTTATGTTTTTTGATACCAGGATAGCGCCT
Organism: Gammaproteobacteria bacterium; assembly: GCA_011620135.1. Taxonomy (GTDB): domain Bacteria; phylum Pseudomonadota; class Gammaproteobacteria; order WOZS01; family WOZS01; genus WOZS01. The sequence goes on along the minus strand of WOZS01000042.1, from coordinate 6,455 downwards.
TTTGCTTCAGCTTCTCAGCTTCTTCCATGGTTTGTCTTGGGCACCAGAGCGGTGCCACCCTTGGCTGGCGATTTTTCCTTGCCAGGGCGCACGGATGGTCCATCGTTTCCGAAGCCAGATTGCCTTTATGCGGCGGTATCCTCTCCCTGTTGGCTGCCTAGCAGCCGCAACCCATGAACGGCTTGTGCGCGGTTGGCCGAGCATGGTTTTTTTAGTACAACACGCAATCTGGAGTCGCTACGATGAATATTTATGTTGGTAACCTGTCTTATAAACTGTCCGAGGACGAATTGCGCGGCGCTTTTGCTGCCTATGGCGAGGTCATCTCAGCTCGCATCATCACCGATCGTGCCACCGGCGAGAGCAAGGGGTTCGGTTTTGTGGAAATGACCAATCGGGCGCAGGCCGAAGAAGCCATTCGCAAGCTGGATGGCACCCAGCTGCAGGGACGCGCCATCCGTGTCAACGAGGCACGTCCCAAGGCCGAAGGAGGCCCTTCCCGGGACAATGGCCGCAGCCAGGGTCGAGCCAGCCGCTTTTGATGGCCTGTTTCCGGGTGGCTGAAACAGGTGCATAGCGCCTGCTCAGGCCCTCTCCAGTGCTCGTTTCAGCAGCGGGTGCTGGAACCTGCGAAGTCTGCTGTATCACCCACTGGAAGCCACTGCTTCCAGTGGGTTTTTGTTTTGATGGTCCATGCCCCCCTGCGAGCATGAGCCATTGCAGGTACATGTCGCAGGTGGCATGCTGCATAAGCTCAGTGCAACCTTGCGTCTTGTTGCTGTTTCCGGTCATGGCTGCATCATGATCCTCTGGCGGCTGGTGTTCGCCATCCTGCTGGCCCAGCCAAGCATGGTCTTGGCAGAGGTTCAACTCCCCGATCTGGGGTTGAGTGCCGACCGCATCCTGTCTCCTGCCCAGGAACAGGCCGTTGGTCGTGCCTATGTGAACCAGCTGCGGACCCAGGGCCAGATCATCGATCAGCCCATCATAGATGAATACCTCAACGATCTGGGCTACCGCCTTGTGGGCAGTGCTGGGAGTTCCGCCTCATTTAGCTTTTTTATCACCAAAGACCCTGTCATCAATGCCTTTGCCCTGCCTGGTGGCTATGTGGGCGTCAATGCCGGATTGATCCTGGCGGCGCAAAATGTCGATGAGTTGGCTGGGGTGCTGGCCCATGAAATCACTCACGTCACCCAGCGCCACGTGGCTCGGGCCATCGAGTCCATGCAGGGTCGTCAGCTGGCCACATTGGCAGCAGCCATCGGTGCAGTGCTGGCCACAGGCGGTAACGGCGATGTCATCGGTGGGGCGCTTTCTGCCGCCATGGCAAACCTGGCCCAAGGACAGATCCAATACACCTACGCCAATGAGGAAGAAGCCGATCGCCTGGGCATCATGCTGCTCCATCGAGCCGGATTCGACCCCATGGGCATGCCGCTGTTCTTCGAGCGGCTCATGCAATCCAGCCGCTATTACGAAAACGAATACAGCGATTTTCTTCGTGACCACCCGGTGACCAGCGCCCGTATCGCCGAGGCCAAACAGCGTGTCGCCGCCATGGGGGCCGCCAGAACCCAGCGCGTACCGCACAGTGCTGAACAATTCGCCCTGATCCAGGCCCTCGTCACCACGCTGGTGACCTCATACGAAGAAGCCGCCACCACCTTCAAGGCGCGCCTTGCTACCAATCCAGACGACCTGGGTGCGCGCTTTGGAATGGCCTTGCTGCTGACGAATCATGGTTCAGGCGCGCAGGCTGTGCACATGCTCCTGCCTCTGGTGCAGCAGTTTGCGATACTGCCCATCCTGCACCTGGCCCTTGCCCAGGCCCAAGCCAGCGCCCGGCAGCCTGTTGCGGCACTCAAGACCTACGACAAGGCCCTGCTGATCTTTCCTGATGACTATCCGTTGGTGCTGGCTCAAGCCCAGTTGCTCATTGCCCAGGATCGACCCGCCCAGGCCCGGGCCAAGCTGCTGGCCCTGCCGGTGCGCTACCAGGACAAACCCCAGTTGATGCGCACCTTGGCCGAGGCCAACGCCGCCATGGGCAAACGGGTGGAGAGTCATTATTATCTTTCAGAGTACTATCTGCTGAGTGGTGAGGCCGAGCAAGCCATGGAACAGTTGCGCGTGGCCTTGGCCCAGAAGGAAGACGACGATTTTGGCAAGAAGCGCGCCAAATCCAGGCTTGCAGAAATCGAAAAAGCGCTCAAGGAAGCCAAGAAATTCCGCTGATCTGCCCTTTGGCACGAACCGGTCATGCGTCCAGATCGGGTATCAGGCGACTTTCCAGGCGGGCTATGGTGTCGCGCAGGTGGAGTTTTTGTTTCTTGAGCCGCCGCAGCAGCAACTCATCGATGGATTTGTCATGCACCAACCGGGCAATGACCTCATCGAGGTCGCGATGTTGTACCCGCAATTCGGCCAATTGCTTGCGCAATGCCTCCTCGGACCATTCCATCCCATTCATCTAGAACCACCCCCTGCGGACCGATCGTTTACCATACCACAGGGCACCTTACCCTGACACGAGCCAGGACAATGTGTTGCCTGCGCCAGGACCTGACCTCTGGGGATTGGCCTGCGAACACAGCGCCGTGGGCATGGCATGGGTATGCGCTGGCCTTGGCGGTGCTTGCCGAATGACTGCACGGTTCTCTGCGGTAGCCTGGGTCACTGTGCTATCCTTAATGGTTTAATGGTGTTTGTTCCCTGAGGCGCAACAATGAGACCGAAAAGAGGATGGCAAGCGCCATGGCTTGGCATGGCGCTTGCCATCATGGCGCCATGGTGGGCCGCAGCGGCCCCATCCTTCCAATGGGGGTTGACCGCCTATCACATTCCCTTTGCCAGCTACAGGCTGCGTCCCGATGACTTTGCCCGTATCGCCAGCAATGGCGTCCAGTGGATCAGCATCGACCTGGCCTGGCGGGATATCGAGCCCAAGCCTGGCCAATTCATGTTCGACTATTATGATATGGTCTTCAGTGAAGCCAAGCGCCATGACCTGCATGTCCTGGCGCGCATTGGCAATGGCTATGCCGGCAGTCGCCCGGCGGTACCTGACTGGGTCGTCCCGCTCGAGGATACCTTTTACGTGGCCGCGCTGCGCCGCTATGCCGATACCACATTGCAGCGCTACAAGGGAATGATCGAGGAATACGCCATCGAGAACGAGGGCAATCTTGCCGCCGGACAGACCCTGCTCCCAGGTGGAACAAGGAGCGGCCGCTGGCCGCCGTTGCGGGTGCTCTCCGTGTGGCTGACGCTCTCCCAGGCCATCCGCCATGCCGATCCTGGCGTGCCCATCGTGCTCTCCATGAGCGATGCCCCTCCCCTTGCCAATTGGCTCGAGGCAGCGCAACGCGCCGGCATCGACTACGACGTGGTGGGCCTGCAGAGTTATGTCTGCAATGCCATTCCATTTGCCCTGTGTCCCCAGGTGATGGCCTATGATATCCGCCGGACGGCTCGCCTGGCACATAAGCCGGTCGTGATGCTGGAAACCGGCTTTTGCCCGCCTGTGAACTATTCGGATGAACGACAGGCCGACTATGTCGAGATGATGGCCCGGGCACTGCACGAGACAGAAGCCCAGGGCGTGTTTTTCTATGAGTACCTCGAAAGCCCGGAAGAACCCGCGTCCCCAGGCCGCCGCTGTGGTCTGGTGCACAATGACCGCACCCCCAAGCCCGCCTGGAATCGCTATCGCGAGGTGATCAGCGCGCTCTCTGCCACACACCCAAGCCCCTGATCATCAGGGAAGGAGGGGTCAGGGGATCAGGTCTTGTTTCATGCAACCCTCCTACTACCATGATCCCAGATACCCCGCAAACACATGGAAACCAAGAGCTTGGCCAGCCCGGCTTCGCTGTTGATCCGGTCGAGGGCGTCGTAGTCGTATCTGGTGGTGCGGCCGGAGAGCGTGCGAGTCTGGATATTGCCGTTGGCGTCATAGGTGAGGGTTTCGTTGGTTAATTCGAGACTGGCCCCTTATCCCGTGCGAATGACCGTCATGTATTCCTCTTGATCCAACATTCAGTCTTTTTTCGAAAATTTACATCATCCCAAGCCCAGTACTTCCTGCCGCGATAGTCCACATCTGTCCACAGCTCGGTAGCAGCGTGCAAGCGCACCGGCTGATTAAGCGCTACCGTTAACAATTGCTTTCCAATTTCGACTTCAAAGCGAGCCACGTCAGTCGGGAAGAACCACGTCGCATAGAGTTCGTCATCAACAAATTCAAGTAGAAGTTCACCCTGTATGCCCAAGTAGGTGAACCCAGCAACTCTCAGTACTCGAATCGATAGCGGTGAACGAAAGCGTGATGGTTGTTCGTTACTCTTGCTATCCTCGATCACTGAAATCTTGGCATTTTCCTGTCGGAGCTTCGCCTCAACATCGGCTGCGTTTTGTCGACTCACAAAGCCATCAATTAGGGGCGTTCGAATGACAACTGATGAGGCGTCTTGCGGAAGATAGCAATCACCCAGATCATTGATCGATCTCAATGTCGGAGTCAGTAACAAAAATTTTGTCCTTGAAGTCCATGCCACTCGTAACATAGCCCACTTCCTTGCTGAGCTTCTTGCCAGATAAAAACTCGATTTGAACAGCGTAGCCGCTGTCGGATCTCACCATATAAGAGCCCTTCCCCATTTTGTTAGGATTAATGTCGTTCAGCTCTATTCTCTGGCCACAAATCACTACTGAAGCATGGACAATTGGCTCCTGCGCCTTGTTGACAAGCAAGAAACTTCCTTTGTGCTTCGTACAGGAACACGTCAACAGGATGGCAAGCACACAAGCAAGACGGAGCGCGAATTTCTTCACGTCAATGCACTCCTTCATATGGATTAAATGGTGTGCCGACGAGAGGTAATGTCCACAACTGACCTAAAGGAACCGGCTCTCCATTACTTCCTGCGTCCCGCCCAACGGCGTTATTATGGAGATCCATGAGCAGTTCCTGCATAGGCTGCCCACGCAGAAGACCCTCAATCTCGTGGCCCGTTCCTGCCAAGTGTGCTGTGCAAGCGTTCGTTTCCTCGGTTGTCCTTCTCATCCACTCCGAATGCCTCATTGCATCGTCGAGGTCGTTATGCGACGAGGGTCTCTTGGCTCGTTCCTCAGCGGCAATCTCGCGTGCCCTATGCAAATTTGCCGGGAAGTCCCACCAGTCTCCAACTTCGAGACCGCTCGGATCCACAAATGAAACCGGATTCCCGCCGACATAGGCATAAACACCTTACCATGACACGCATCTGTCGTACCGGAGCGCGTTTTCGCTAGACGCGGTGCGGGCTTGCGGGTGGATGAAGAAGGCGAGTTCACCGGTGATGCAGCGGATTTTCCCTAGAGGCGAGTTTGGCCGACGATGGCATTTGCGCAATACACGCCACGCCTGAGCCGAGAAATGGTGATACGTTCCCTATTTCTAGGTTAGTAGTAAATCTCCACCGAAAGCTCCAAAGACAAATTCGCCAGCGTCGCCATGTCTTGGACGCTCAATGTAAAACCAGTCGTTTCTTCGGCAAAAACACCTACAAAGAGTTCAGCTCTCCCGCCCTCCAGAACCAAGCTTTGGAAGTAACTACCGTGCTTAGAAAGCAGCGGAATAAGCTGCCTGATCCCATCAGTGAAATCGCCGGGTTGCTTGGGAAGAAGGTCGAAGCAGCAGTAAGTCTTCTTGTTTAACCCTTCAAGCAGCCCTCCTTTCGGAGTCTTCCTCTGCTCTCCAACTGAATAACCAAACTTTGCCTTTAAAGCCAAAGCTCGCGCAATGGCTTCATGTTGTTGTGTCGGGTGTTCAACTCGAAGAGAGACGACGAACATCATCTCGGCCATTGCTGTCCTCCCGGAAGATCGTCACCGAAGGGACCCTGGTTCTCACCAACGCCGCCGGCTCCGCCTGTCCATACATCACCGTTCGGCGCGATACCGGTCCAGATTGTCGGCCTCGCGGTAACCCCTTTCCTAATTGCATGGACACCATCTTTGTCTATGCCCAATTTCCCCTTGCGGGCCGCTTCAGAAAACGGAAAAAATCGTACGCCAAGACCCGGAGAGCGGACGTAGCGGCCTGAACTTGCCCGCGCCGACCTTGGCGCTGCTGCGCCAGAGGTAATCGCCGGTCAGGTTGATGTGCTCCCAGCCCAGCGGCGACAGGTACTGCAACAGCGTGTCATCGACGGCATGACCATTGCCACGCATCGCATGCGCTGCGCGCTCCAAATAGGCCGTGTTCCACAACACCACAGCCGCTGTTACCAGGTTGAGGCCACTGGCCCGGTAGCGCTGCTGCTCGAAACTGCGGTCCCGAATTTCGCCCAGCCGGTTGAAGAACACAGCGCGGGCCAGCGCGTTCCGTGCTTCGCCCTTGTTCAGCCCGGCATGTACGCGGCGGCGCAGCTCGACGCTTTGCAGCCAGTCCAGGATGAACAGCGTGCGCT
>WOZS01000072.1:22572-36852 GCA_011620135.1 Gammaproteobacteria bacterium | reverse complement strand
CCACCATGGACGAGCTCAACAGGGCCATCGGTTATTTCCGGCTGGATGGCTAGGCTCGCGGCACATACTTTCTGCAAACAACAGCGCACCTGCTGGACAGGCTATGCTGCTGTTTTGGAAAGCCTGTCAGGGAAACGTGAGCACGGTCCGCAGGCTGACGCCCCGCTCCAGCAGGGCAAAGGCCTCGTTGATCTCACCAAGGGGCATGGTGCAGGTGATGTAGGGCTCCACCTGCAAGGTGCCATCCATGAACATGGCCACATAGTCCGGCAGTTCGCTGCGTCCCCTGACACCACCAAAGGCGCTGCCCTGCCAGCGCCGGCCCGTCACCAGATGGAAGGGCCTCGCATGAATCTCCTCATCTGCCCCAGCTACGCCAATGATGGTAGCAACCCCCCATCCCCGCACGCAGCTCTCCAGGGCCGTGCGCATCAGCTCCACGTTGCCCACGCACTCGAAGCTGTAGTCCACGCCACCATCTGTCAGCGCCACGATGACCTCCTGCAATGGCCGGTCATGTGTTCTGGGATCGAGGCAATCGGTGGCGCCGAATTGTTTTGCCAGCGCAAAGCGTGCCGGATTGATGTCGATGGCGATGATGCGCGAGGCCCCCGCTGCCCGGGCACCCTGCACCACGCTGAGGCCAATGGTCCCAAGGCCAAACACCGCCACCGTGGCGCCAGGCTCCACCCGGGCGGTATTGCGCACAGCGCCAAACCCGGTGGTGATGCCACAGCCCAACAAACAGATCTTTTCCAGCGGTGCTTCCGGAGTGACCTTGGCCAGGGCGATCTCCGGCACAACCGTGAACTGGGAAAAGGTGGACGTGCCCATGTAATGGTGGATCATCTGCCCGCGATGACTGAAGCGGCTCGTGCCATCGGACAGCACGCCCCGGCCCTGGGTGGCGCGCAATGCCGCACACAGGTTGGTCTTGCCGGAACGGCAGAAACGACACTGGCCACACTCGGGAATATACAGGGGAATGACGTGGTCATCCACGGTCACACTGGTCACGCCAGCGCCCACCTCGCGCACCACTGCACCGCCTTCATGGCCCAGGATCACCGGAAACAGGCCTTCTGGGTCCCGCCCAGAAAGGGTGTAGGCATCGGTATGGCAGACACCACTGGCCAGATTCTCGATGAGCACCTCGCCGGCCTTCGGCCCATCGAGGTCCACCTGCAGCACTTCCAATGGCTGGCCTGCCGCAAAGGCCACAGCCGCCCATGTCTTCATCAGCCGCTACCTCACATGCTGGCGCCCCGGACAGGATTCGAACCTGTGACCTTCCGCTTAGGAGGCGGACGCTCTATCCCCTGAGCTACCGGGGCCAATGCCCAATCAAGCCCTTACCATCCCATCATGGTGCCGGGCAAGCTGGCATTGTACCAAACGAATCAGGCACAACCCAAGCGCGAGCCATGCAGCCCCTCCCCTGCAGCGCCCCTGAGCACACCCCAGCGCTGGCCATGCAGGCCATGGGGCACGGCCACGGGCACGACCGCACCTGGTCGATCCACGCACAACGCCAGCTGCAAGACATCGCCATCGGTGAAGGTGTGCACCTGCCAGGTGCGTTGGTCATCCGGGGCGGGAACACGCCAGGCGATACGCCCGGGCCCATCGAGATCAAAGGCAAAACGACCGAAACCCAGCTTGAGACCCATGCCCCGCGCCTTGGTATAGGCTTCCTTGAGTGTCCAGATCTCGAAGAAGGCCGCCCTTTGTTCCTGGGGCGCCATTCCCTGGATAAAGTGGCGATCATGTTCGGCCATGGCGCGACGCACGATCAGCGCATCATCCACGCAGCGGCTGGTATCCTCCACATCCAGCCCCACGGTGCACCCCACCCCCACGGCCAGCGCCACGGTCTCCTTGCTGCCGGACAGGTTGAAGGAAATGCCTGCCATGGGTAATTCCGGTCGACCATGGGCACCACGCAGCAACTCGAGCTCGCCAAGCCCCGCCCCCAGATCCTGCAGCGCCTGCCACAACAGGGTCCTGCCCAGGAGAAAAAAGGCACGGCGCTGGGGGTGGGTCAGGCGCTGGAGGTAGTTCCGCTCAGCTGCCCCCAGCCAGGCTGGTATCACCTCGGGACAGGATGTGAGGCAGGCCAGCGCAAGCCGAACCTGCGGGGCAGCATGCCCTTGATCCGTCATGGCCTGCTCCGTCACGCGCCGGCAGGGCCGTCTGGACTGGCAGTTGGAACGCTGCCCCGGAGAGCATGGGGCCGCAGCAGATAACCCCGCTCCCAGATACGCCCGATGCGCTGGGCCAGATGGAGTAGCTCCGCGCTGGCCTCCCGGTGGGCAAAGACCTCGATGGCAAAGCGCTGCCCGAACAGGGCGGCCACTTCCTCCTGGGAGACCGAGAAGGGTGGACCATCATCACCAGCAGCATGCTCGAAGGTCACCAGCGCCATGACGGCCCCAGCAGGTGCCAGGGTGCACAAATGCTCGGCATAGCGGCACCGCAAGGATGCATCCAGCGCACTCAGCGCGGCCCGGTCCCAGATCAGTCCCACCTCACCCCAAACACTGGCGGGCAGCGCAAAAAAATCGCCCTGGAAGATGGTCCAGGGCCCCCCACGCCAGCGCATCAGGGGGGCTTGCTGCCGGACTTCAGGCGTCACGCCATGTTCCTCGAAAAAAGCCGCCACGGCCAGCTCGGCAAACTCCACACCGAGCACCGCATAGCCTCTGACCGCCAGGGCCGCCATATCCTGCGACTTGCCACACAAGGGCACCAGCGCTGCCCCTGGTGGGTCGGCCAGTTGTTGCAGGGCTGGTGCCAGCAGCACATGGGGATGCTCGAGATGCCATCCGGTCTGCTGGCTCTGCCAGCGCTGCAGCCAGAAATCCTGGTCCATGGCTCCCATGGTAGCATGCCGCAACACTGAAGGCGCCGCTTCTCAGGGCGAGACCTCTGCTTGGTGCACCAGATCCTCGGCACGCTGGGCGCTGGCCACCAGCGCGATGCCCAGCAGCGTGAGCGCCCCTCCGGACCAGAACCGCGCAGGCAGTGTCTCGCCCAGCCACAGCCAGGCCAACAGGGCTGCGGCTGGGGGTTCCAGCAGGAAGGCCACCGCCACCGTGGCAGCCCGCAGATGGCGCAGCGTCTGGTTGATCAGGGTGTGGCCCACCAGCTGCGGCCCAGCCACGATGGCCGCCACATACAACCAGTTCGAGGCGGCATACCCGAATAGCTCCTGGCCAGCCACCAGGCAACACGGCAAGAGCCAGCAGGCAGCCAGCAGGTAGGTGAGGCAGGAATAGCGCAGAAAGCCCAGCCGCGCTCCTGAGGCGCCATCCAGGATACGCCGCCCCAGCAACACATAGCCGGCCGCGGCCACGGCACCACCCAGCGCCAGGAGCTGGCCAAGGAAACGGCCCTGCCAAACCAGCCCTGTTGCCCACACCATGCCCGCCAGGGCAAGCACGACACCCAGCCAGACCATGACTCCCTGCCTTTCCCCCAGGATGAGCTGTGATGCCAGGACCACGAAGATGGGCTGGGTACACACCAGAAGCACGCTCAGCGCCACGGGAATCATGGCCAGTGAGGCAATCCACAGCGCAAAATGCAAGGCCAGGGCCAGTCCGGACAGCGTCAGCTGCCCCCAGGGCAGGTCTCTCCTGAAGAGATCGCGCCCCAACACGCCCCCCAGCACCACAGCGGCCAGCGCCGTACGCCAGAAGGCCACCACCAGGGATGGCATGCCGGCCAGGCGGGTCAGCACCGCCGCCGAGCCCAGCAGCAGCATGGCCAGCAGCAGAAGCACGTGGCGTTCAGACACCGAGATAGGCTTCGCGTACCTGCTGGTTGCCTGCCAGGTCAGCGGCGGCGCCCTCGAACAGGATACTGCCCGCCTGCAACACATAGCCTCGATCGGCAGTGGCAAGCGCGAGACTGGCATTCTGCTCCACCAGGAGGATGGTCTTGCCCTGGCCCTTGAGGGCGGCGATCACACTGAAGATCTGTCTCGCCACCACCGGGGCCAGCCCCATGGAGGGTTCATCCATGAGGATCAGCTGGGGGTCCTGCATCAAGGCACGGGCAATGGCCAGCATCTGCTGCTCGCCGCCGGAAAGTGTCGCGGCCTGCTGGTTGAGGCGCTCCCCGAGGCGCGGGAAAAGGCTCAGAACCTGATCCTGCCGGGTACGCAGCACGGCCCGGCGCCTGACCAGATAACCACCGGTGAGAATATTCTCGGCGACAGTCATCTGCGGAAAGACCCGGCGCCCTTCCGGCACATGCGCCATACCCATGGCCACCGCCTGATGGGGCTTGCACCGGGTGATTGTCTCTCCAAGAAACTCGATGCGCCCCGCCTTGGCAGGCAGCAGCAGCGAGGCGGTGCGCAGTGTGGTGCTCTTGCCGGCCCCATTGGCGCCGATCAGCGTCACCACCTCTCCAGGCTCCACCCGCAGCGAGAGGCCACGCAGCACGGTAATTGGGCCATAACCGGCCTGCACATCGGCCAGCACCAGACAACTCATGCCTCCTGCCCCAGGTAGGCCTCGATGACCCTGGGGTCGTTGCGCACTGCCTCAGGTGTGCCTTCTGCGATCCTGGTCCCGTACTCAAGAACCGATACCTTGTCCGAAAGCCCCATGACCAGATGCATGTCGTGCTCGATGAGCACGATGCCCAAATGCAGTTCGGCACGCAACGAGGCGATGGTTTCCTGCAGTTGCTGGGTTTCCTGGGGATTCATGCCCGCTGCCGGCTCATCCAGCAGCAGGAAACGCGGTTGCAGCGCCAGCGCCCGAGCGATCTCCAGCCGCCGCCGCTCGCCATAGGAGAGCGCACCTGCGATGGCTCCGCGGCGCACGCCGAGGCCCATGATGACCAAGGCCTGGTCGGCTATCTGCATGGCCTGTCGTTCCATCCTCCTGAAACGCCCGGTGCGCAACACGGCGTCCAGATAGGTGGAGCGCAGGTGATGATGGCAGGCCACCAGGCAGTTCTCCAGGACCGTCATGGCATCGAACAGCCTGATGTTCTGGAAGGTGCGCCCCAGGCCCATGGCCGCCACTTGATGCGGCGGCCGGCCATCGAGGCGCTGGTCATGCAGCCAGATGGATCCGGAATCCGGGCGGTAGATGCCCGTGAGCAGGTTGAAAAGGGTAGACTTGCCGGCACCATTGGGGCCGATCACGGCATGGATGGTACCCGCCTCGAAGGCAAGGGTCAGCCTGGAGATGGCCTGCAGCCCACCGAAACGTTTGCTGACCTCACGTACCTCGAGCCTCATGGTCTCCTGGCGGTATGGCACCCGACTCATTCCCCCTGATGCAGCTCCAAGCTGGCGCGGCGGCTGGGCAACAGCCCCTCGGGCCGCCAGATCATCATCGCCACCAGGATGACGCCGAACACCAGCCGCTCATACTTGGCAGGCTCCAGCTGGGTAGGCAAGGCGCTTAGATCATAGCGCCAAAAACCCAGGTCCAGCACGGCGCCGGACTGGCGCAACACGTTCAGATATTCCGAAAGGGACTTCAGGACCTGCAGGTTGAGCACGGTAACCAGGGCAGCCCCCACGATGGCTCCGCGAATCGACCCCATGCCACCCAGGATCACCATGGTCAGGATCAGGATGGACTGCACCAGCGTGAACGACTCTGGGCTCACGAAGAGCTGCTTGGCCGCAAAGACCACCCCCATGGTTCCCGAGAAGGCGGCCCCTGTGGCAAAGGCCATGAGCTTGGTGCGCAACAGCGGGATGCCCATGGCCCGGGCCGCCACCTCGTCCTCGCGGATAGCGACCCAGGCGCGCCCCAGGGGCGAGTCGCTGAGGCGCACGTTGACCAGGGTGATAAGCCCGATCAACAACAGCACCAGGAGATAGAAGAACAATGGGTACCAGATATAGGCGGGCAACACGAGGCCAACGCTGCCCAGGAGATCACTGAACCAGCCGATGGGCGGACGGGCAATGGGCGTGATGCCCTGGGGGCCATTGGTGATGTTGATGGGATGATCCAGGTTGTTGGCCAGCACCCGCACCACCTCGCCCATGGCCAACGTCACGATGGCGAGGTAGTCACCGCGCAGCCGCAGCGCCGGCAAGCCGATGAGCACCCCCACCAGCGCGGTGGTGATCACGGCAATGAACAGGAAAAGATAGAAATAGCCTCCGGGCAGGGGAAATGTACCGCCCAGAAAGGCAGCCGCCTGGGCAGAACCGAAGATGGCCCAGGTATAGGCCCCCACGGCAAAGAAAGCAGCATAACCCAAGTCCAGCAGGCCAGCCAGGCCCACCACCACGTTGAGCCCCAGCGCCATGGCGGCATAGATGCCGATCTGCACGGTGAGCTCCAGGAGAAAGCTGTTGGCCATGCCGGCCATGGGCAGCACCACCAGCAGCAGGACAGCGCCCAAAGCCCAGCGCAACCGGGGCCGCCCTTCCCAGGCCAATGTCAGCAGCACCGCCGCAAGCCACACCAGGAAGGCCAGCGTGCTGCCCGGATCCAGCAGCAGCCAGAAACTGCCGGCAATGGCTGCGGCAAGCAGGGGAATCATGCCGCCCCCCAACGTCCTAGACTTTTTCCACATGGCCCCGCCCCAGCAACCCGGAAGGCTTGAACAGCAAGATGGCGATCAGCACCGCAAAGGCAAAGATGTCCTTGTACTCCGTGCCGATATTGCCATCGCTCACCAGGGGCAGATAGGTGCCGCCCATGATCTCCAGAACACCCAGGAACAACCCTCCAAGGGCCGCCCCGGGAATACTGCCGATGCCGCCCAGCACCGCCGCCGTAAACGCCTTGATGCCCGGGAAGAAACCAGAATAGGGGTTGATCTGGGTATAGAGCAGACCGAACAGCACGCCGGCCACGCCGCCGAGACAACCGCCGAGGAAAAAGGTCCGGGTGATCACCCGGTCCGGGTCGATGCCCATGAGGCTGGCCGCCTCCCGATCCTGGGCCACAGCGCGGATCGCCCGACCCATGGGGGTGCGCACCACCAGGAACCACAACACACCGAGCATCAGCGCCGCCACGCCCATGAGCACGATGCCCTTGCCCTGGATGGTGGCCTGCAGCGGCAGGTCCATGGTGCGCTCCAGCAGTTCGAAGTTGGGATAGACCCGGTAGAAGTCATCATGCACCAACCCCAAATATAGCCTCGCTGCGTCCTGCAGAAAGAAGGACACGCCAATGGCCGTGATCAGCGGCACGAGGCGCACCTTGCTGGCGCGACGGCGCAGCGGCCGGTAGGCAACACGCTCTATCAGCACCGCCAGCATCCCGGAGACCAGGGCGCCTGCCAGCAGTGCCAGCACCAAAGCCGCAGCGGGGCCTGCGTGCACGCAGCCGATCATCACCTCGGCACCGGCCACAGCGCCGATCATGAATACCTCGGAGTGGGCAAAGTTGATCAGCCCCAGCACCCCATAGACCATGGAATAACCCAGGGCGATCATGGCATAGACCAGCCCCAGCAACAGCCCTTCCAACAGCACGCTGGGCAGGATGTCGAGGATGATCTGCCAGTCCATGCTCAGTGTCCCCTGGGAGGGGCCGGCATGGCGATCTTGCGCACCACCTTGCCAGGATAGGTGCCCTCTGGCAGATGGATAATGAAATAATCCGCCAGGCGGCGGTCGCCCTTGTCGTCGAAGGCGATCTTCCCGGTGATGCCCTCGAGTTCCATGTGGCGCACCGCCTGGGCAATGGCGGCGCGGTCCGGGCCGGCCTGCCTGATCGCCGCGATGATCACATGGGCGGCGTCATAGGCATAGATGGCATAGCCCTCGGGTCTCCTGTGGAAACGCTTGGTGAAGCGCTCGCCAAAGGCCTTGGCGGCGGGAAACTCGCTGCTTGGGCCGGCCACGGTCGTGTAATAGACATCCCTGGCGGCTGGCCCTGCAATACGCACGAACCCTTCCGAATCAATGGCATCATCGCTCATGTACAGCGCCTTGATGCGGCGATCCCGCATCTGCTTCACCAGCACCGCCGCCTGGGCGTAGGTACCGCCGAAATAGACCAGATCGGGATTCAGGGCGCGCATCTGCAGCACCAGGGGCTGGAAATTGGCCCGCTCCTCGGTGCCCACGAAACCCAGCACCCTAAGACCCTTCTTCCTGCTGGCCTCGGCAAAGGCCTGGGCCACACCCTGTCCATAGGCGGTCTTGTCGTGCACCACAAAGATCTTTTTCACATGCAGGGTATTCGCGGCAAACTCCGCCCCTGCCGGCCCCTGGACGTCATCGCGCCCGCAGACCCGGTTCACCGTGGCATAGCCGCGATCAGTGACGATGGTCGCGGTGTTGGCCGGACTCACCATCACCAGCGAGTAGTCCTTGTAGATCTCGCTGGCCGGAATAGCCACCCCGGAGTTGAGGTGCCCCACCACGCCCATGACATCGGCATCGTTCACCAGCCGCCTGGCAATACCGGTACCCACATCGGGATTGGCCTGGTCGTCCTGGGGAGCAAGCTCGAGACGCAAGCCCCTGGCAGCCAGTTCCGGGCCCAGCTCCTCCACGGCCAGCTGGACCCCCAGCTTGATCATCTCGCCCATCTGCGCAATCTCGCCAGACAGCGGAGAGACTACGGCAAGCTTGATGGTCCTGGTCTCCTCGGCACCAAGAGGCATGGCCAGCAGGGCCATGCCCGAGACCAGCAGGCCAATGGCAAGACGGCGGACGATGATAGCCATGAGGATTGGACTCCCTGAGAATGCGGCCCGGTTCATGTTGGTGATCAGTGCTTGCAAGGATTGCGCCACAGATTACGGATGCGCCGCTGCGATGGCACCCATTGTGCCATTGGGCTATGATTGCCCGATCGATGTCGCCCAGGAGGATTCCATGTCATCCCAAGCAGGCTATCCCACCGCCCCGCGCGATCGCTCCTCATGGCGCAAGCCTGGCAGGTGGAGCGTGGCCCTGGTCCTCACCGGGCTTGCCTATGCTGCCACGGCTGCCTCGTCCCACGAGCTCCAGCAGAGGCTGCAGGCCGCCAAGACGGTGCGGTGGCAGATGCCTGCCCCGGGAAACCGGGCCATGGTCCAGCTGCTGGCCATCAACGACTTCCATGGCCAAATTGGTGCCGGCAAGCAGGTGGGCGGGCGGCCGGTAGGCAGCGCCCCTGTCCTGCAAAGCTATCTGCAGGCGGCGGCTGCCGCCGATAGGCACGTGCTGATTGCCGAGGTGGGCGACCTGGTGGGCGGCTCACCACCACTTTCGGCGCTGCTGCAGGATGAGCCTACGGTCATGTGGTTCAATGGCCTCGGCAATCGCTTCTGCGCCAGGCCCGGCCAGCCCCGTTGCAACCTGGTGGGCACCATCGGCAACCACGAGTTCGACGAAGGACTTGCTGAGCTGCACAGACTGCTGGATGGCGGCAACCATGCAAAAGGGCCCTTCTTGGAAAATCCATGGGCCGGGGCACGCTTTCCTGTGATCAGCGCCAACATCTCCAGGGATGGCCAGCTGCTGTGGCCGGCCTATGTCATCAAGAAGGTGCAAGGGGTCCAGGTAGCCTTCGTGGGTGCCGTGCTGCACAACCTGGCCTCCGTGGTCAGTCCTCGCGCCATCGCCGGGCTTGCCATCGAGGATGAGGCCATCGCCATCAACAGGGTCGTCCCCGAGCTGCAGCGCCGCGGCGTGCATGCCATCGTGGCCCTGATCCACCAGGGAGGCCGCCAGGCCGCCTATGACGGTGCCACCGATGCCGCAATGCCATCCCCCGATGGCGAGATCACCACCATCGCCCAGCAGCTGGATGCCGATGTGGACGTGGTCTTGAGCGCTCACAGCCACAGCTTCAGCAACGCGCTGGTGGAGCGCCCCGGGGAACCGCCCGTCCTGGTCACGCAGGCTTTCTCCTCCGGCACGGCGTATGCCGATCTCACGCTGGAGATCAACCGGCAAAACGGCGAGGTGGTCGGCAAGTCGGCCCGCATCGTCACCACCTTTGCCGATGAGGGTCCTGGCCTGATGCCCTCCCCACAAGCCCAGCAGCTGGTGAATGCTGCCCAGGACCAGGTGGCCCCTCTGATAAACCAGGTGGCTGGCTCAGCGCCCCAAGCCATCAACGCCCAGGCCAATGAGGCCGGGGAATCCCCCCTGGGCGACCTCATCGCCGAAGCACAGCGCCAGGCCATGGGCTCGGATTTCGCCTTCACCAACCCAGGCGGCATCCGTGGCGATCTTGCTGCAGGTCCTGTCACCTATGGGGCGGTTTTTGCCATCCAGCCCTTCGGCAACATGCTGGTGCGGCTTGACATGACCGGCCGCCACATCAGGTCACTGCTGGAGGCCCAATGGCAAGGAGACTACCCGCGCATCCTGTCGCCAGCTGGGCTGCGCTACACCTGGCAAGCCTCTGCCCCCGCCGGGTCCAAGGTGGTCGCCCTGGAGAGCGAGGATGGCAAGCCGCTTGCCGACCAGGCTGTCTATACTGTCACTGTGAACAGTTATCTCGCCGATGGCGGCGACCAGTTCAGCCTGCTGGCCGACCCAGCGCTCCCCAGGACCATGGGCCCTGCCGATGTGGATGCGCTGTGGTCCTATCTCATGGCCCAGGGTGGCACCATCATGGCACCCGAGCCCCGGCTGATCCAGCGGCTGCCGTGAATGTTCCCTCCCCGCAGCACACTCCTTCCTGGCTGTCCTGGCTGCGGCGGCTGTGGTGGCTGCCGTCACTGGTGCTCCTGGGGCTGGTTTTTCCCTCGCCCAGCGCCCGCCTGCTCTGCGTGGTGCAGCAGGATGAGCTGCTGTGGCGCCTGGAGTGGCTTGCCATCCTGATTGCGGCCACGGCCGCTGCCATCTTCCTGCAGCAGCGCCTGGGACGCTGGCACTGTGCCGCCGGCCTGGCCGCCGTGCTGTTTGCCTGCGCGGCAAGCGCCCAATGGCTGCGCCAGCACCGCCTGGCATTGGACCTGCCGGTGGGCTGGAGTCTGATGGTGGTTGGTTTGTTCGTCCTCGTCACCTTTCTGCCGAGACGCCAGCCCCCAGCACCCCCATAAGCTCATGCCGGCCATCATCCCCCGCCCGGTCTACTTCTTTACCGACTTCGGGCCCGGCAGCCCATACATGGGGCTCATGCACGCCGCGCTGGCCCGCTGCAGCCGGCAGCTCCGGCACAAGGGCCCCTTGCCGCGGAGCATCGAGCTGTGCTCCACGGTGGCTTCCTGTGCCGTGCGACAAGCCGCTTACCTGTTGGCAGCGCTGGTGGACTATATCGAGGAAGATGCGGTGGTGGTGGCCGTGGTAGACCCTGGCGTGGGCACCGCACGCGCCGGTGTGGTGCTCGAGGCCTTGAATCGCACCTTCGTGGGGCCGGACAATGGGCTGCTGGCGCGTTGTGCCGCCGCACCCGCAGCACGCTGGTTCCGGCTTGAGCCACCCCAGGCCATGTCGGCCTCCTTCCATGGTCGTGACTGGTTCACACCGGCAGCTGCTACCCTGGCTTGCGGCCTGAAGCCAGCCATGCAGCCATGCGCTGCCGCGCACATCCATGGCCTTGACTGGCCGGCGCAGCTTGCCGACGTGATCCATGTGGATCACTATGGCAATGTCATGACCGGGCTCTCGGCCCAGGGTCTGGCCAGAAACGCCCTGGTACAGGCTGGCGAATGTCGCCTTGGATGGGCGCGCACCTTCGACGATGCGCCCCGTCGGGGGGCATTCTGGTATGCCAACTCATTGGGCCTGGTGGAACTGGCGGTAAACCACGGCAGAGCAGACCAGCTGCTGAGACTTGCGGTTGGTGATGCGGTAACATTACTGAACAGATGACCAAGCGCAGCCCTGCGGCTGCGCTTGGTCCGTTCACATGAGGCCCCGGTCCGGATTACATGGGGTTGGTGCTTGTCGGCTTCTCAGGTGCCGTCTTGGCCCCACTGCGATGGCTCTGGTGTCCATGCCGCTTGGCACTGCGCCATTCCTTGGCATCAACCGAACCATCCTTGTTGGCATCGAGCGCCTCGAAATCCTCGCCTGAGCCAGCCAACTCCTCCTGACTCAACTTCTTGTCCTTGTTGGTGTCGTACTTGCTCACAGCACCCTTGAAAGTCAAGGGGGAACCGTTGTGGTGCCCCTCGTGTTCCTTGGCCCATGCCTGGGAACCAAACACCAGCACAGCAGCCATTGCCCATCCCATGCTTTTTTTGATCATGATATTCCATCCCTCAGATAGGACATGCCATTTTTCATTAGCTTTTTCATTAGCTGATTACCTGTTTTGCCATCTGTCACATGGCGTTTTATAGACGCCATGCACAGGAGAAAGTTCCGGCCTTACCGCCCTCAGTCCTTCCCCTCCTTTGCTGCAGGAGGCGCGGGCATGGCAGGCATCTTCTCCATCATGCCCTTCATTTTGGAACGCATCTTTTCTTGCATGCTGTTGGCGTGGGACTGCCATTCCTCCTGAGTGACGAAACCGTCGTTGTTGCCATCCATCCGCTCGAACCCCTTGCTGCTCTGGGCAAGAAACTCATTCTCGCTCACCTTGCCGTCCCCATCGGTATCCAGCCGCTTGAGCATGCGCTCGAACTGTTCCCGACCACGGGCATTCCACTCTTCCTTGCTGATCTTGCTGTCACCGTTGGTGTCGAACATCATGACCCCGGGCATCATCATGTGCTTCATGGGCCCACCCGGCTTGGTTCCTGGAGGATGCGTGGACGGTTGCGCCCCTTGGGCCCCTACCTGTCCACCCACACCCAAACCCAGCAGGGCACAGCCACATATCATTCTGGTTTGCCAGCGCATCATTTCACTCCTCTCGGTTGTCTTCCTCATCGAAGGATCCTAAGTCTTTGTAAGTCTTTGTAAGTCTTTGGCACGAGACCACCTCACAGCCCCAGGGCGGTTCGGTGGCAGTTAGGCAAGAGCGCGGCTCTGAAGTTCCTCTGGCCCACAGGTCATCCCAACTTGACAAGTCTGTAATGCAGGCTAAGCTCCTTATCAGGAATGAGTTCTTTTCTGTTGGGTGGAATAGCCATGCACAACCCTGCAACACAAGGTGCCACAATCTCTTCCCAGAATCTCCCGATACGCAGGCGGGATCTGGTCTTTGACCAGCAGCACATCGCCTTTGATCGCTGGCATCCGGAAGGCAATCAGACCGGCCATCTGTTCAATGGTCTTTCCATCACCTTCCCCAAGGGGGAGCGCCACTTCGTCCACAGCGTGCGTCATTACATGGATCGCATGCAGCAGGAAGCCCCACAGCTCATGGAGCAGATCCGTGGTTTCATGGGGCAGGAGTCCATCCACGGCCGGGAGCACGAACGCTGGAATCAGGCCATGGCCGCCGCAGGCTATCCTGTGGCTACTCTGGAACGCATCGTGGGCAAGGTGCTTGACGGTTTTGTCTACAAGCTGCCGCCTGTGGTGCAGCTGGCCAACACGGCAGCCGCCGAGCATCTGACCGCCATCGGAGCGGGCCTGGTGCTTGCCGACCCCCAGGTTTTGGCGGGCGTGGATCCAAAGGCAGCGGCCTTCTGGCGCTGGCACGCCATCGAGGAAACCGAACACAAGGCCGTAGCCTACGAGGTCTACCGTACCGTGGCCACCAGGGATCTTGGTCCAGTGGGCGCCTATCTGGTACGGGTCACCACCATGCTGCTGGCCTCTTTCCTTTTGAATGCGACCGGCACAGTCTTTCAGCTGGTATTGGTGGCCCATGACCACAAACTCACCGATCTAAGCGGTTGGTGGCGCTTTCTCAAGGTGCAGTTCCTGAGACCAGGATTCGCATGGCGCTTGCTGATTCCCTATCTGCGTTATTATCTGCCCGGATTCCATCCTTGGCAGCATGATAATCATGCGCTGGTGGAGCAATGGAAACAGGCCAATGAGGCATCAGCTTCTTCCTGAACAGCAGCCCTCCTGACTCTATGCCTGGCTCTACGAATTTGAACAGCCCCTGTGGTCCCCGGGGGCTGTTCTTTTTTTGAGCCCTACCGGCGGGCGTTCCAGTAAGGCTCAGCCAGGAAGGCTCAGGTGGCATAGCTGGCATCCAGGCGATCCAGCATCGCCAACAAGCTGGCCCAGGCCAGATGTCCTGTCATGGGTAACCCTGCCTCGGACTGCAGTCTGGTCGTCTCCCGGGCTGCGGCGCTGGGCCAGTGCAGAGCCGCAGCCCCGGCCTGGGCCATGACCTGTGCCTGGCAGGCGCGCTCCAGGAAATGCATCAGCACAAAGGCCTCGGGAATGGTCTTTCCCGTGGTGAGCGTGCCGTGATTGCGCAGGATCATGATGTCCTGGTCACCCAGATCGTGGATCAGGCGCTCCCGCTCGCTATGGTCCAGCGC